>CAYUID010000012.1:0-9155 GCA_964444765.1 uncultured Candidatus Saccharibacteria bacterium | reverse complement strand
CTTTATTCAAAGGACATTTGTCGGGAAGGTATGATAATTCACGCAAAATTTATTCACTTCTACTTTTGGCACTGTGGTATGATCAGTTTATCCTAAAGAAATGACAATAAATGTTTTAAAAGTTGTCGTACCGGCAGTATTAACTTTCATTTTTGGCGTAGTCATTACACCCTTTTTTACAGACTTCTTTTATAAGCACAAAATGTGGAAGAAGTCCGCCAGAACCGAGGCGGGGGATATTACAAATGACCACTTCTCCAAGATCCATAACACAAAAAGTGAACTTTCTACTCCCAGAATAGGCGGGGTGATCATCTGGGTTTCAGTTTTAATTACAGTTTTCTTCATTTATCTTCTTTCCATAATTTTCCCCACAGATCTGACAGAAAAATTAAACTTCTTTAGCCGAAGTCAAACACTTATTCCTATCACAACACTCATTCTCGGAGCTTTGATTGGTCTCATCGACGATCTTCTCCAAATTTTTGGTAAAGGTAACTACGCAAAGGATCCTTTGGTCTATAGAAAAATAAAAATTGTAGCAATAGTTTTGATTGGTCTCACCATCGCCTTTTGGTTTTACGACAAACTAGAAGCTACTTCCATTCACATACCTTTTTCCGGTGAACTTGAGCTTGGATTGTGGTTTTTCCCATTTTTCATTCTGGTTATGCTTGGCGTTTTTTCAAGTAGTGTAATTGATGGCATGGACGGTCTTTCAGGAGGAGTTCTTGCTATAATTTTTACTGCTTATTCGGTCATTGCTTTTGTTCACAATCAAATCGATATTTCTGCCCTCTGCGCGGTCATTGGTGGGGGAATACTGGCTTTTCTTTGGTACAATATCCCTCCTGCTAGGTTTTATATGGGAGAAACTGGTATCTTGGGCCTGACAGTCACTCTTTCGGTTATAGCTTTCTTAACCAATGCAGTCTTGCTCTTGCTTGTCATCGCTTTTCCATTGGTGATCACATCTTTATCAGTTTTAATCCAAGTTATATCTTACAAATACTTTAACAAACACAGGGTTTTTAGAGTTGCTCCACTTCATCATCATTTTGAATCTCTGGGTTGGTCTCGAGAGAAAATTGTCATGCGTTACTGGATAGTCAGTCTCGTTTCTGCTCTTGCAGGTGTAATTTTGGCTCTTGTAAGTTAAAATATGTAGGTGAAAAAAATAAGAGTTGATACTCCTTTTTTAATATCAGTTTTTATTCTTGTTATAGCCGGTTATTTGATTTTTACCTCGGCCTCTTTGGGGCTTTTATCAAAGCAAGCAGCAAAATACTCAAATGTAGCCTTCAATCAGACTTTTTTCGGACTAATTTTCGGCTCGATAGCCTGTTACATCACTACAAAAATTGATTATAAACGCTATCGTAAATACTCTTTCTATTTATTTCTACTCTCTATAGTGACAACGTTGCTTGTTTTTGTGCCTCACATAGGAGTGGAACACGGTGGTGCTCATCGCTGGATTTATATCGGCCCAATTTCATTTCAACCGTCAGAACTTTTAAAAATTGCTTTCATAATTTATCTTTCAGCTCTATTTTCTTCATTTAAAGATAAGGTTGGTACTTTTAAACATGGACTTTTACCTTTAATTATTCTTTCTGGAATAGTTGGATTAGTTTTACTAAAGCAACCAGACACAGACACTTTTCTCATTGCATTATTTTCTGGGTTTTCGGTTTACTTGGCTGCAGGCGGCAGATGGCGAGACATACTCATCTTGGTATTAGTTGGTGTTTTAGGAATGACGGCCTTAGCTTTCTCTAGGCCTTATATTATGAGTCGCATCACTACTTTCCTTCATCCTGATCAAAATGCTTTGGGCAGCGGTTACCAAATACAACAGTCTTTAATTGCTATCGGTAGCGGTGGGATGTTTGGTAGGGGATTTGGTCAGAGCATACAAAAATTTAATGTTTTACCAGAGCCGATAGGGGATTCAATTTTTGCTGTAGCATCCGAAGAATTTGGTTTTATTGGCGCCACCTCAATTATTTTATTATTCATATTTTTCACCTTTAGAGGACTAAAAATTGCAGGTAAAGTGCCCGATCAATTTGGTAGACTCTTGGCTCTTGGAATTGTTATAATGATCAGCAGTCAGGCGTTGGTAAATATCGGAGCAATGGTCGGGGTTTTGCCCCTTTCTGGTATTACTTTGCCCTTTATAAGCCATGGAGGTACGGCACTCTTTATGACCTTAGCTGAAGTAGGAATAGTGCTCAATATCTCAAAAAACCAAAGAAAATAAGGCCAAAATGAAAATTTTACTTACTGGAGGCGGAACTGGTGGGCATTTTTATCCTATCATTGCTGTTGCAAGAGAATTAAATCAAATCGCCAAGGAAAATAGGCTCCTCTCGCCAGAAATTTACTTTATGTCTACTGAAGCCTACAACGAGGCTCTGCTTTTTGAAAATAATATTGTTTTCGTAAAAATAAGTGCTGGGAAAATAAGAAGGTATAAATCTTTAGAAAATTTTCTGGCGAATTTCTTTGATCTTTTTAAAACAGTTTTTGGAATGATCTCGGCCATTTGGAAAATGTTTGTCATTTACCCAGATGTAGTTTTTGGCAAAGGTGGTTATGCCAGTTTTCCAGCTCTTTTCGCCGCCAGAATTCTTTTTATTCCGGTAGTCATACACGAGTCAGATAGTAAACCAGGAAAAGTTAATGCTTGGGCAGGAAAATTTGCCAGAAAAGTAGCTATATCTTATCCTGAAGCCATTGAATTCTTTAAAAAAGAAAAAACTGCTTATACAGGAAACCCGATCAGACGAGAAATAGAAGAGCCTCTCGGTGCAGTAGCTCATGAGTACTTTGGTTTTGATAAAAGCATTCCAACAATTTTTGTTGTTGGGGGTTCACAAGGTTCAAAGTTTTTAAATGAAATAGTTATGGATTCACTTCCGGAACTGGTAGCAAGGTATCAAATAATTCACCAAACTGGGCAAAATAATCTGAAAGTTATAGAGGAAACAAGAAATGTCATTTTGATGGGAAATAAAAACAAAGATAGATACAAAGCTTATGGCTATTTGGATTTGGTGGCTTTGAGGTACGCTTCTGGCGCAGCAGATGTTGTTGTCTCACGCGCTGGCTCAACAATTTTCGAAATCGCCTCTTGGGGAAAGCCTGCTATCATAGTTCCTATTCCAGAAGCAACTTCTCATGATCAAAGAGGTAATGCTTACGCTTATGCCAGAACTGGAGCAGCAGAAGTTATTGAGGAAAGGAACCTGGCTCCAGGAGTTTTGCTAGCTGAAATTGAAAGGATTCTCTCAAATCCAGGCGAAAAGGAGAAAATGCAACAAGCTGCAAAAGCTTTTGCTAGAAAGGATGCTGCTAGTATAATCGCCCAAGAGCTCATATCGATTTCTTTGGAACACGAAAAATAATGTCAGACGATAAAAAAGTAGTAACAAGATTTGCCCCATCACCAACAGGCTTACCTCACTTGGGTACAGCGATGTATGCTTTACTAAATTATATTTACGCTCGCCAAAACAATGGGACAGTTATCATGAGATCTGAAGACACTGATCCCGCTCGATCAAAACCTGAATACGAAGAAGCTATAAAAGAAGGTCTGGCTTGGCTAGGCATTGTCCCTGACCAGTTCTACCGACAGTCAGAGAGAAATAAAATATATCAAAAATATATTGAAAAAATGATCTCTGATGGAAAAGCCTATATATCGAATGAGAAAAACGAAGATGGCTCAACTCGAGATGTAGTTCGATTCAAGAATCCAAATAAAGTCATAACCTTTCACGATATGTCACGTGGAGATATTTCAGTTGATACAACAGACCTCAAAGATTTTATCATTGCCAGAGATGTTGAATCTCCACTTTACCACCTATCCGTTGTTGTTGATGACTTTGAAACAGGTGTGACTCATGTCATTAGGGGAGAGGACGGTTTGGCTAATACCCCACGACAGATCTTGATCCAAGAAGCGATTGGTGCCCCGAGACCTATCTATGCTCACTATCCATTTATTGTATTGCCAAATAGGAGCAAAATGGGCAAGAGAAATGGAGCCGTCAGTTTACAGGATTATAGAGAACAAGGCTATCTCCCCGAGGCTTTAGTTAATTTCATCATTCTTATGGCTTGGCATCCCAAGGACGATAGGGAAATTTTTAGTATTGATGAGTTAATAAAAGAATTTGAACTAACAAGAATTGGTAAAAGTGGAGCAATTTTGGACAATCAGAAACTTGATTGGCTAAACAGAGAATACATAAAAAAACTACTAGAGAATGAGAGAAACAAAGAAATTTTTGAAAGACTAAGGAAAAATGAATTAATTTCCAAGAATCCAAAGCTCGCTGACCATCAATTTCTTTCAAAAATTTATCCACTCATTTTTGATCATATTCACAAGTGGAGCGACATAGACACCCTCCTTGGGGTAGGGGAGTTTACCTACTTTTTTCATACCCCAGAGTATGAGAGTGCGCTACTTTTGCAAAATGGAAAATTTAATGTTGAGAATGTTAAAAAACATTTAGATTGGATCCTAAATACTCTGAAGTCGGGTAATGATGATCTCTGGCAGTCCGCTGAAAATTTAAAAAGTTTAATTTTTGATTACGCCACAGAAAAAGGCCGGGGAGAAGTACTCTGGCCCCTTCGGGCTTCCCTATCAGGTAAAGAAAAGAGCCCAGACCCGTTTATACTATTGTATGTATTGGGTAAAGATGAAAGCTTGGATAGAATAAAAACTGCCTTAGAAAAACTGAAATAATGATGAATAGGATAAAACTTTACATATCTATTTTGGTGCTGGTTTTGATGTGCTTGAACTCTACATTGCCCGTATTTGCTCAGGATGCCACAGTTGCCACTACCCCCGACCTGCTTAAAAGCAAGATAGAAGAAAGAAATAACCAAATAAAACAGCTAGAGGACGAGATAAAACAGTACAATATTGAAGTTCTGAACGCTGGAAATCAAGCTAGAACCCTTCAAGGCACTATAAAGACTCTGGATTTGACCAAAAAGAAAATCTCTGCCGATATAAACCTAACTGAAAAGAAAATAAGTAAAACTACTCTTGTTATAAGTGACTTGGATAAAAATATAAGTGATACAAAAGATCATATAAGCCTAAATAAAGAGGCTATTGCCTCTGCAATACAAAGTAGTCAGGCAATAGAAGACATGGGGCTGATTCAACTTATTCTGTCTAAAAAGAACGTTGGCGACATCTGGCATGATGTAGATAATCTAAGGCAAATGAGGGATACCATTCTTGATAAATCAAAGGAACTGGCTTTGCTTCAAAATGATATGGAAGTAAAACAAAATGATCTTTTGGGTCAAAAGAAGAGTTTGGTTAACCTGAAACAGGACCTTAATGGCAAAAAACAAGCAGTTGAGTATACAACTGTCCAAAAAACTACTCTTTTATCTGAAACAAAGAACAAAGAGCAAGCCTTCAAGGATTTAGTCAAAACCAAAGAGCAATTGAAGGAACAGTTTGAAAAAGAAGTGTATGATTATGAATCACAGCTAAATTACCTCATAGATCCAACAAGTTTTCCTAGACCCAAAAATGGCATTCTATCTTGGCCCTTGGATGACGTTTTTATTACCCAAAGATTTGGTAAAACTGTCGGATCGGAGAGGTTGTATGCTTCGGGAACACATAATGGAGTTGATTTTAGAGCGAGCATAGGAACAAAAGTGAAAAATGTTTTAGATGGAACTGTTGTTGGCACAGGAAATACTGATATTTATCCTGGCTGCTACTCGTTTGGAAAATGGGTTTTAGTTCAGCATAATAACGGTCTTTCAACTATATATGGTCACCTTTCTGTCATAAGTGTTGTGAACGGTCAAAAACTAGCGACAGGAGACACCATAGGTTATAGCGGCAACACTGGATATTCAACTGGACCACATTTACATATAAGCGTTTATGCCACCCAAGGCCTTCGGATTGAGAAATACGTTAATAGTAGGGGATGTAAGGAGGCGACACTACCTTTGGCTGACATTAGAGCTTACCTAGATCCTTTGGCATATTTTCCTTCAATTTAATATAATTTAATCATGAAAAAAGATAGTGGTTTAATTAAGCAAATTGTCCTTGTCATTATTGCGCTCATTCTTCTGAAGTACGCATTCAATTTTGATGTTATTGCTTGGATAAAATCAGACCAAGGCCAGAAAGTTATTAGCCCAATAATCTCTATAATAAAGTCAGTTTACTCTTGGCTCGATAGCTTTGTTAGAAGCTTGGTCTCAAAGTAGGATTTAATCTTCCAATAAGCCATACCTGCAAAAAGATATATTGTGCGACATACCCTTATCCTACTTCCCTACAACTATAAATAGATGCACGATTAAATTGACCGCGAGAAACTCGGCCAGAGTCTGTCGGCTCAATCCTTCGGGGACCGCCAAGAAACTTCTCGCGGTTTCTTGTTCCCTATTTTGATAAGCTAATTTTAGACAAAACAAAAATCCCGAAATTCGGGATTTTTGTTTTTAGTTAGTTTGGTTATTTGAGGTTTATAGCAAGATCTTTGTTTTCCAAAGCCGCTACAGATTTACCCCAACAAGCTTTTGATGGTTTCCAAGGGCTCGTACCTTCCTCCTCGTATAATTCACGAGCGTAGGCAGTGTTACCTTCCAGAGTATAGATGTCGTAGCTTTTTGCTTTAGCTTCACCAAGGTGGTAAAACTCATTAATTTGCATTACTCCAACATCTCCATTATTGGCAATTCCTCTGTGGATTTCACCGTTAGAGTCCAGTTGTCTAAAGTGTGATTCACACTTTGCGATTTCAATCATGACAGGAATGTCAGAAAAGTATCTACGAACGTAACTTTCTGTACCCATTACGTTTTCGATCTCTTTACTAGACATTTGTTTTATCAAGAGTGATTCGCTGACACCAGAATCTATTTTCGGAGCCTCTGTAACTGTCAATGGACTTGTGACGCCTGAAACGGCGGAAATAACCATAAACAAACTGATAGCTGTGAAATTAAGAATACAAGTTGATTAGGTAATAATTCTGAAGCTTTCTAGACGGAAAAACTCAGATCTACTGAGTCAACAGTATTGTATCATAGCTAAAAGGGCTTGTCAAATTAATACCACTAAAATCCTGTGTTGAAAAGGGCTGAAAAAGCTAGTTTTTAAACCATATAAATTAAAATTTTAAGAGACAATGGTTTAGCCTAAAGATCAAACTTGCCTACCCCATAGTAGACCGAAAAGGAATCAAAAGGCTCAAAATACAGCCAAAACCACAAATGGAACTATATTCCACCAGAAAAGCCTGGCATTACTCGAAAATAGGGCATCTATGCTAGGTGAGAAATCATGTAGCATATCGAGGTTTAGAACGCTATAAGAGAGGATTAAAACTAAAAGAACGCCTGTAAGAGACAGCGCTGATGCCTTGAGTAGGTTTTCTCCTCCCCCTGATAAACCACCGAGGGATGAGACATAGCTGTTTATAATGACGGTTATCAGTATAAATAGTAACAAAAACACACAACCCCTATTTAGAAGAAGAAGTTTGTCGCCTTGCAGGATCATTAGTTTATCAAGAAAAGGAAGGTTTAAATAGAGTAAAACTGAAGGGTAAAAAGACAGTATAAAAGCCACAATAATTCCCCTACCAAACCAAAAAGTAATACCAAAAAATATAAGAAAAAGAATGATCAAAACACCCATGTCGCTTGTAAAAGATACTAGGTGAGTTAGGTTAGCCATACTGAAATTATAATCCCGGATTTAGCCAAGATCAATTGGGCTGTACACCAGAAACCTTAAATTCCAGCCTTTCTCAGTTCTTCTACTTGCTTTTTAGTCTCTTTTGATAGTTTTTTAGGGATCGAAATATTTAGTTTTATCAAAAGATCACCTCTCTTGTTTTTGTCATGTGGAACTCCCCTACCTTTGACTCTTAAAATTTCGCCGAAAGAGACACCTTCTGGAATTTTTAATTTTATTTCACCATCCAGAGTTTTTATCATTTGATCCGCCCCTAAAATAGCATCAGAAAGTTTTATATTTAGATCCATTAATAGATTGACGCCGTCCTTTCTGAAAATTGGGTGTTTTTTGACATAAATTTTTATATACAAATCACCGTTTTGACCACCAGAGATAGCTTCGCCAGCCCCAGAGAGTCTTATCATTTCGCCATTGTCTATTCCGGCTGGAATTTTTACTTTTATTTCTGATTCTTTTTTCATCACACCCGAACCAAAGCAAACGTGGCATTTTACTTTTGGAATTTTACCCGATCCCCTACAAAGGTCGCAAGTGACAGTGGATTCAAACTGACCAAAGAAAGTTCTTTTGACTTCCCGGAGTGATCCTTTGCCGTTACATTTTGTACAAGTCGTTAGCTCGCTCCCCTTTTCAGCCCCATTACCGTGACAATTCTCGCAGGTTGAAACTTTATTTAAGAGAACTGATCTATCCACACCAAAAACTGATTCCTCAAAAGTTACTTCAATATCTATGGATATATCCCTGCCTCTTTTAGCTTGGGTTCTCCGAGAGGTACTACCCCCAAAAACATCACCGAAGATGTCACCGAAGTCGAACTCAAAGCCTTGGCCACCTTGAGTAAATTGAGAGAAATCGAAGCCTTCAAAGCCTTGGCCTCGTGCTCCACCAGCACCGAAAGCCTGACCGAATTGGTCGTATTGAGCCCTTTTTGAATCATCAGAGAGGATTGTGTAAGCCTCGTTTATCTCTTTGAACTTTTCTGCATCACCGGTCTTTTTGTCTGGATGGTATTTGTGAGCCAAATTCCTAAAAGCCTTTTTTATGTCGTCCTTTGAAGCTTTTTTGTCTATGCCTAGAATTTGATAGTAATCTTTTCCTGCCATAATTTTTTATAAGGCTATTATACGATCTTTTGTTTTAGTGTGTACTTGACACTCCAGGGCGGAATTGTACTATAGTTTGTGGAGGCGCTATGAGCCAGATGAACTGGACTCTCCAGGTTCTCAATGATCGTGATGAGATCGTTGGCAACTACGGGAGGTTCCAAAACCCGAGATGGGCCGATGATTACGTTAAAGACGCCAATTGGACTCTTGTAGGCAAAGCTAACGCCGGCGAGCCACCAATAGGCAAGACGTACCGTCACCCC
>CAYUID010000011.1:0-9215 GCA_964444765.1 uncultured Candidatus Saccharibacteria bacterium | reverse complement strand
CAAGGGACCAGAGGAAGATCGGTAAAGGTCTAGAGTATGATTTAGGCATAAGCACTTATTCTTTGAAATAAAATGGTATCACCAACTACACAAAAACTTTTGTTTACTCTGGTCATCGTAGCGATGGTTGCTTTGTTTAGTTATAGTGTTTTCACCAAGGTACCAGATGCTGAAATAAACATTTCTGACATACCAAACACCCAGATCGTCGGAAGCGATATATTACTGCTGGTGGATCAGTTAGAAAGAATATCCATAGATCAATCAATATTTTCTTCTCCAGTCTTTAATAGTCTCGTCGATTTACAAACGCCAATCTACGCGGAGATTCAAGGGAGACCAGATCCTTTTGCCCAAATCGGCCAGATTAGCTCTTCTCTCTCAAAAACTTCAGGCTCCTCCAAATCCGGGCAATAATTCGTTTTCAAAATGGACATACTAAAAATACTGGTACAAAAAGGGGTACTGTCTCAGAAGGAAGTAGATAAAATTTCAGAAGAAGCGACATCTTCTGGCGTGACAGTCGAAGAGATTCTAATTAAAAGAGGGGTTTCACCTTTTGATATTCTCTCGGCCAAAGGAGAGTATTTTGACGTACCGACAAAAAGTCTAAATGGTGTAGAAATTTCAAATAAAATTTTGAATTACATCCCCGAAGATTCCGCTTCTCATTATCACATCTTGCCGATAGGAGTAGTAAAGGGAGTTTTGGAAATCGGTATGGTGAACCCTGATGACATTGAAGCGAGGGATGCCCTAAATTTTATCTCGTCTAAGCTTGGTGTACCTTTTAAAATTTTTCTTATCACAGAAGCCGATTTCAACAAAGGCCTAGCGCTTTACAAAGGTCTCTCAGGAGAAGTTTCAAAAACTTTATCAGAGCTAGAGACTGAAATTAAAGATGTAAACCTAGTCGGTATAGAAGGCTTAGATAAACCAAAAGAGCAAACAGCCGAACAAGAAAGTAAAATTGCTGAAGATGCTCCAGTGACAAAAATAGTGGCTACTATACTTCGCTACGCAACTGATGGAAACGCCTCTGACATTCACATCGAACCTTGGAGGGAGGCCGTTCATGTCCGTTTTCGGGTAGATGGAGTGATGAATACTAGTCTCACACTGCCTTTGGGTGTCCATGCTGCTGTTGTAGCTAGAATAAAAATACTTTCGAACATGCGTCTTGATGAAAAAAGAAAACCACAAGACGGCAGGTTTACTACAAAAATCGAGGGAAGAAAAATAGATTTTCGTGTATCTACTTTTCCAACTTATTTTGGTGAAAAAGTGGTGATGAGAATTCTGGATCAGGAAAAAGGGATCAAAAAACTGACGGACCTTGGTCTAAGCGAAAGAAATTTAAAACTTATCAAGGATGCTATTGCCAAACCGTACGGATTGATTTTGATCTCTGGTCCAACTGGGTCAGGAAAAACTACTACTCTCTATTCAATGCTGAACGAAGTCGATAAAGAACACCAAAATGTCCTCTCTCTTGAAGATCCTATTGAGTACAACATAGAAGGTATGTCCCAGTCTCAGGTCCAAGCAGAAATTGGTTACACCTTTGCTTCTGGATTACGTACCACATTGAGACAAGACCCTGATGTCATAATGGTCGGTGAGATTCGAGACAAAGAAACAGCTCAACTGGCAGTTCAAGCTGCATTGACTGGACACTTGGTTCTCTCAACTCTCCACACCAATAGCGCGGTTGGAGCTATTCCAAGACTAATTGATATGGGCATAGACCCTTACCTTATTGCTCCGACTCTTATTTTGGCTTTGGCTCAAAGACTAACCGCGCAACTCTGTCCTGATTCGGGAGAAGAAGTGCCCGTTGTTGACAGTCTAAAAAGCATGGTAGAAAAAAGTTTTGCAGACTTACCTGAAAAATATCTCTCTGGACTCGATTTTACTAACAAGATGTACAAGGCTACAGAGACAGCTGATTGTCCCGGTGGAACAAGGGGGAGAATTGCTGTTATGGAAGTTTTGGAGATAGACAAGGAGATTGAAACAGCAATCCTAAAAGGAGCAAACGAGATAGAATTGAATAAAATGGCCAGGTCAAAAGGTATGCTAACCATGAAGGAGGATGCCATTTTAAAAGCTATGCATCGAGTTATTCCTTTTGAAGAAGTTAACATGTTATAATCTGAAACAATGATGGCAGTAAAGGAAAAACCGAAGATACTCCTTATCGACGACGACAGATTTCTTTTGGACATGTACTCTTTGAAATTCAAAAAATCTGGTCTTGAGATCGATACTTCATCAAGTAGCCAGGGTGCGCTAGAGAAATTGAGAGCAGATGGTTCCTATGACATTATTCTTTTAGACATAATCATGCCTGGTATGGATGGGATGGAACTTTTGAAAACTATTAGAGAAGAAAAACTTTCTCCAAATGCAACGATACTAATGCTGACCAATCAAGCAGAGGACTTGGACAAAGCCAATGCACTTGGGATAGATGGTTATATTATAAAAGCCACAACCATTCCTTCCGAAGTAGTTGAGAAGGTTATAAGTACATATAAAGGTAAAAATTAAAAACGATGACTATAGACTATAAAAGAGAATTTGAAAATTTAATATCGATCGTCCTAAAAGAGGGAGCATCTGACTTGCATCTCTCGGAAGGCAGACACCCAAACATAAGAGTTTCTGGCTCTCTCATTCCTTTAAACAACGAACCGACTCTCTCAAGACTCGATATGAAAGGAATATTGGAGGAGGTTCTTGATCCACAAAAAAAACAAATTTTTATAGACAAAAAATCTGCAGATTTTGCCTATTACGACCAAAAGGGAACAAGGTTCAGGGGGAATGCTTTCATGCAACTGAACAAAATGGGATTGGCCTTGCGTCTTGTACCGAGGGAAATCAGAACTTTTAAAGAACTAAGCCTACCGTCAATTCTTGAATCTTTTGTAAATAAAAAACAAGGTTTCTTTCTGGTTGTCGGTCCTACTGGTCATGGGAAGAGTACCACTTTGGCTACAATGATAGACATGATAAATCAGCAAAGAGCAGAACACATCATAACCGTTGAGGATCCAATCGAATATGTTTTTGAATCAAAAAAATCTATTATCGATCAGAGAGAAGTTTTGCAAGATACACCTGATTTTCACACTGCCTTGGAAAACATGTTCAGGCAAGACATAGATGTTTTGATGGTAGGTGAGATGCGTACTCCAGAAGATATTTCAACAGCTGTTACAGCAGCTGAAACTGGACACCTGGTTTTTTCCACCCTCCACACAAACAATGCATCGCAGACAGTCGAACGTATCATAGACTCATTCCCAACTGCCCAGCAAGGACAAATAAGGATTCAATTGGCCGCTAGTCTTCTTGGAATTTTTTCACAAAGGCTTATTCCAAGAGTTTCAGGAGGACTCATTCCAGCTTGTGAGCTCCTCATAAACAATGGAGCGGTGGCCAACCTCATAAGAGAGAATAGAACTCACGAGATCAATTCTGTTATCGAGACCAGTTCCGATCAAGGCATGATTGATCTCAATAGATACCTTGCTGAATTGGTCAGAGCGGGAGAAATTACTATTGAAAATGCTTATCTTTATTCTCAAAATACAAAAGGTTTGGATAGAATGATTTAAAATTATGCTTTTTAAATATAGAGCCATAACATCTACTGGAGAAGAAACTGAAGGGAGCATCGAGGCTTTCAATGTAGATATTGCCATAAACCAACTCCAGAAAAGTGGTCTTATACTTTCAAAAATTTTTACCCCAGAAGATAAAAAATTGAAAATTCCACTATTTTCTCTCATGTCCAGGGTCAAGACCAAGGATGTGGTTATTCTCTCGAGACAAATGGCTACACTCTTCACCGCTCATGTTTCTGCCTTGCGTATTTTCAAACTTCTTTCTGGGCAGGTTGATAATCCAACTCTAGCAAGATACCTGAATGTAATTGCAGATGATATTCAAGGGGGAAGTTCAATTTCCAACGCTCTTTCTAAGTATCCAGACACTTTTTCTGCTTTTTATGTAAACATGGTTAAGTCCGGTGAAGAATCTGGAAGGCTGGATGAGATTTTCAATTATCTAGCTGACTACTTGGATAGGTCATACGAAGTGACGACCAAGGCCAAAAATGCTCTTGTCTACCCAGCCTTTGTTATTTTTACTTTTTTTGCTGTTATGATTTTGATGCTAACAGTAATTATTCCAAAAATTTCTGTTATGATTACAGACTCTGGCCAGCCAGTTCCTTTCTATACACAGGTAGTTATTTCAACCAGTAATCTTTTTGTTCATTACGGGATATTTTTAGCTATCGGCTTAATAATCGCTGGATTTATGAGTTTGTACTATTCGCGAACCGATGCCGGAGCATTGTATCTGGATGATTTAAAGCTCCGAGTGCCATACATAGGGGATTTGTATAGAAAACTTTATCTCTCTCGTATCGCTGACAACATGAACACAATGATTATTAGTGGTATACCTATTATCAGAGCACTAGAAATAACTTCTGATGTGGTCGACAACCGTCTTTATAAAGGAGTTTTGACAGATACATTGAAAAAAGTTAGGGAAGGGACGTCTTTTTCCGAAGCTCTAGGCCAGCACAAAGAAATTCCGAACCTTCTAACCCAAATGGTAAAGGTTGGGGAGGAAACTGGTGAGCTGGGAAGTATTTTGAAATCCCTGTCCAGCTTCTATCAAAGGGAAGTTACCGGAGCTGTTGATACTTTGGTAGGCTTAATAGAACCAGTTATGATAGTGGCTCTAGGTATTGGTGTTGGTGTGCTTTTGGCCGCTGTGCTTATGCCTATATACAACATAGCTTCAGCATCATAATCTCGTACACTATCCACAGTCTCTCTTTTAAAATGGATTTTTGAGGCTTATAATATAACTATTCGTTTTAAAAAAACGGTATTCTCTGAAAAGAGAGAGATGGTCGATAATAAAAATTGTATTCGTAGGTTTAGTTAGATTTAGTTAATAATTATATAATTTTATTATGACAAAAAGGTTAAATCGCGGTTTCACCCTTATCGAGCTTCTAGTTGTTATCGCAATCATCGGTATTCTATCCTCTGTTGTTCTGGCTTCACTCAACACAGCAAGAGGAAAAGGTGCCAATGCTGCTGTTAAGGCAAACCTAAACAACATGAGAGCTCAGGCTGAGCTTGTCTATGACAATGCTTCTCCTAACGGCTATGGAGGTGTTTGTGTTGACTCTAATATTTCAAGGGCCGGTGCAGCAGCTGCTAACGCTGGAGGTGGTGCTTGGGTATGTAACAATGCCGCTGGAGCTTGGGCAGGTTCAACAGCTCTAAAGGTTGCTGAAGGAGCTAACAACTTTTGGTGTGTTGACAACACCGGAGCTTCAAAAGGAGAACCGGCTGCTTTGGGTGCCGCCACAGTCTGCGCATAATCTTCTCTTCTGGAAGGAAAATATCAAACAAAAACCGGTCTCACCGGTTTTTGTTATTATGGAAAACTGTCTTTTATTGACTGGTCATACAAGATATAATTAATCCATGAATCCTTGGCTTACACTATTTGTTTTTATTATAGGAACTTTTATAGGTAGTTTCATAAACGTTTTCTCTTTGCGATACAACAGTGGCCTCTCACCTTATAGGGGTAGGTCAAAATGCTTCTCCTGTAGCAATACTCTAGAGTGGTACGATATGATACCTGTTTTCAGCTTCTTTGCTTTGAGAGGTAAGTGCAGGTCCTGTAAAAGCAAAATATCCGTTCATTATCCGATTATTGAACTTATAACTGGTCTATTTTTTGTTGGCATATTGCAAAGGCAATATAGTCTATGGCCAATATACTCCGGATTTGATCACGGTATGCTTTATTCAGTTCTATTTTTCCTATTTTACGCATTTATTTTCGGTCTACTTATGGTCATTGTAATTTACGACATAAGACACAAGGTCATACCTGATCCACTCGTCTACCTTTTTATTGCTTTAAGCTCGATTAAATTAGTTTTATTTTTTTATACCAAGAATTTTTCTCTAGATCCACAAGATTTTCTGGATTTAATTGCTCCATTTGCTCTTTTTACACCGTTTGCCCTGCTTTGGTTTTTTTCTGGGGGTAGATGGATTGGCTTTGGCGATGCAAAACTTGCCATTGGCATAGGAGCATTGGTCGGTTTCGTACTGGGTATTTCTTCAGTTGTTCTGTCTTTCTGGATAGGTGCACTTTTTGCTTTTTATTTAATAATTTCTGGTCATATGTACAAGGGGAGGCACAGAAAAGTTCACCTGAACACAGAAATTCCATTTGCCCCTTTTATGGTCATGGGAGTCTTGATTGTTTTTCTAAGTCACATTGATGTTTTGGGTTTGCAAAGCATTTTGGATATTTTGCACTAAAGATGAAAAAAAAATTTTCTAAAGCTTTTACTTTGGCAGAACTGCTAGTTTCTGTGGCCATCGTCTCTCTTATTATGACTACTGTGCTTTTTAACTATTCGGTTTTTAACGATAACCTGGCTCTTTCCGCCGCCGCCCAGGAGGTTTCGGTCGCAATGAGGGAAGCTCAAACTTATGGCCTGACTGTCAAAGAAGTTTCTGCTGGAGGAGGACAGTTTACATCTGGCTATGGCATATATTTTGATTTGAGTAACGCAGGTTCCTATATTGTTTTTGTCGATACAAATAATAATCAGAGATATGATGTCGGTTCTGGGTGCGGTAGCGGTTCAACTGAATGTGTGGAAAAATTTGATTTAAGAAATGGCGTGACCATATCAAATCTATGCTCGGGTGGAGTTTGTCCACCAAATGCACAAACCAAAATGTTGCACATTACATTTCTTAGGCCAAACCCCAATGCCCAGATTAACTTCACAAACAATGGAAACCAGTTTGTTTTTGGCCCTGCTACTGATGGTAAAGTTATTTTGATTTCGCCTAAAGGTAAAACAACTGGAGTAGAAATGCAGAGTTCAGGACAAATTTCAATAAATTAGGATGATAAAGCATAAAAAAATTGAAAATCATGCAGGAGGTTTCACTCTAGTTGAAGTAGTGGTGGCTGTATCAATATTTACCATTATTATGGTTATAAGTATGGGATCCATACTGGCTGTTTTTGATGCCAACAAAAAATCTCAGAACTTGCGCTCTGTTATGGACAACTTAAATTTTGCTACAGAAGCCATGACAAGAACTATCAGATTTGGCACGAACTATCATTGTGATATCAATACTGGGGTCATCACTTCACCAAGAGACTGTGTAGCTGGAGCTGATTCTATTTCAGTTCTGGATTCAACCGGTGCTCAAGTAACTTACAAACTGTCTCAAGGAGTGATAGTCAGGAGTGTGGCTGGGATTGATACAAAAGTTACATCATCCGATCTAAATATCCAAACTCTAGCCTTTAGGGTTTTTGGTTCCTCTCCATATTCTGGCGGAGACACCCAACAACCCGAGGTCGTATTGGATATTGCTGGATATGTTGGGGCCAAGCAAACAACAAAATCTTCTTTTAGCTTACAGACCACCGTTTCCCAAAGAGTTTTTGATTCACAATAATATGAAATTAAATTTTAAAAATCATAATAAAGGTTTTACTCTGGTCGAGTCCTTGGTTGCCATAAGTATTCTCTCCCTTTCTATTGCCGCAGCTTTTACTGCTGTTCAAAAAGGAATCCAATCATCAACTATTGCTAGGGATCAAGTCACGGCTTTTTACTTGGTTCAAGAAGCCATGGAGTTTGTCAGAAACAAAAGAGACGAAAACGCATTGAGATTAATCTCTGGAGCATCAATAAATTGGAGAACTGGTTTTGCTTCTCTGGCGACAGATCCATGTGGGTTTGGAAAAACCTGTACCGTGGATGCACCTCTCGGGACTTTCGCTAATTGTCCTGGAGGGTCTGGTACCTGTCCAGTTTTGAGGCAAGATCCAGTCAGTTATCTTTATGGTTACACTCCTGCTTGGACACCAACCTCATTTAGAAGGGAAATCAGAATGTCCTTGGCTGCCGCCGACGAAGTTGTTGTCACAATTTCAATTAACTGGACGACAGGCGGAACACCGTATTCTTTCCAAGTGACTGAAAACCTAATGAACCATACTTAAAATGAAAAGCGAGCAAAAAGGTTTTACACTTCTCATAGCTATCATCGTCACATCGATGTTTCTTATTGTCAGTTTTGTGGTCATAAACGTAGCTCTGAAACAACTTATCCTTTCTTACGCTGGTGAAGAATCACAATACGCTTTTTATGCTGCTGATAGCGGACTAGAATGTGCTTCATATTGGGATTTGAAAGACAGTAATAACAGTGCATTTTCAACATCGACTGCAGGAAACATAACTTGCAACAGTCAGGGTATTTCTACTGGAAGCCAAACGGTACCAACCATACCTTCCCAACCATCTCGAATAGGTGGTGGTGGGAATGCCAATCCAACAAGTATTTTTTATTTAACTTTTACCAAGGGTTGCGCCATTGTTCAGGTTACAAAACAGGCAAATGGTTACACCAACATTGATTCAAGGGGTTACAACACTTGCAACACCTCTTCACCACGTCGCTTTGAAAGAGGGGTAAATCTTCTCTTTTATGCTGGCTATCCTGTAGCAGCTAACCCTCCATCTACTTGGAATCTAACTGTCAATAAATCAGGCTCGGGCAGTGGTTTAGTTACTGATGGCGCTGGCGCTGGAAGCATTAGCCTTATTAATCATGCCGCAGCTTTTTCGGGACAAAGTGGTGCCACAACAAATCCAATAAACACCAATGGTGCAAATTTTATAGTTATAGTAACTTCGAATTATTCTGGTGGAGGTGATCCTGCTCCTGTCTCTGATTCAAAAGGTAATACTTGGACTCTTCTAAATAACTATGCAAACGGTACTGATGGAGTCAAAACATATTACTCTGTAAATCCTACAGTCGGAGGAGGGCATACATTTACAGTTGCGGGGAATAGCTGGGCCTCAATCGGAGTAGCAGCATTTAGCAATGTCGCTTCTTCACCAGTTGATACTCAAAGCGGAGCAAATGGAGGAACAAATTTGTCTTCTCTTCAGACAGGAAGCATTTCACCAACCACAGATAGTGATCTCATAATAACCGGACTAACAGTTAATCACGAGGTTTCTTTATCAATTGATGCCTGGCATCACAAACTCTAAGCAATCGATTAAGCCTCTGGCAATAAAGATTGAAAATGGGTTTACGATAAAAAAA
>CAYUID010000010.1:7582-9537 GCA_964444765.1 uncultured Candidatus Saccharibacteria bacterium | reverse complement strand
CCTAGTGCTCGCGCCGCCGCGCTCACAATGACCCAGAAAAATTATGGCTCAACGAAATCTATATCAATTAAGTCCCTTGCAATTACCGCCAGGGACAAAGCCTTTTGATTTGGCATCTTCAACTGAAGCAAAATGAATTTGATTTTCAGCTTTTATTCTCTTTACTGTACCACACCAAGGAAAGTAATATTTTCCTGTATTTTTTGAACCAATAACTTCACCAGAGGAATTCTGAATTGAAATAGTCCCTGGTTCTGTGCTAGTAGAAATTGTAGCCAGAGCATTACCTGTTTGACCCATGTTTTTGTACTCAATTTTTATAGGAGTTCTCTCTTCCCGTTTTGAATAAAGAGAGCCCAAAGCAAAGAAAATACTGGCAATAACCAAAAGAAGGATGAGGGTGTAAAAAGGCTTGATTTTTTCCATGAATTCCCCTATACTCATACGGTCAAATATAGCAAATATTGCTGAATATTAAAAAAGCCCATGGCACATAAAAAGTCTGCAGGAACAACCAAAAACGGTCGGGATTCGAATCCAAAATACTTGGGTGTCAAAATCACCGACGGGGGTCTGGCTCAAGCTGGCTCTGTTTTAGTACGTCAAAGAGGCACGGATGTTTTACCTGGAAGAAACGTCTCCATGGGCAAGGATCACACTCTATTTGCTAACATCTCTGGAAAAGTAAAATTTGGAATAAAAAGAAAAACTCATTTTGATAACAAGAGCATGGTCAAAAAAGTAGTTCACGTAGTTTAAGCTGACTCCACAACCAAAGTAAATTCAGCTTTTTTCCCACTTATTTCAACTAGAATTTTGTGCTCGCCTATTTCTTTTATTGGTTTCGATAAGTTTATAAAATCAGGACTGATAATCATCCGAGAAGTTTTTTTGATTTCATCTGATAGCATTTCCTTTGTCACACCAGCAAACAGGTGACCTTTTTCATTGGCTTTTTCTTTCAAAACAACTTTTAGATTTTTTATTGAATCCAAACTTTTTAGTAGAAGCTCTGTTTGAACTCTTTTGTCCTCCGAATCTCGGGATTTCATCGATTCAATTTGAGCAACAGCTTGAGGAGTGGCGGCCTTGGCTAGCCCTCTAGGAATCAGAAGGTTTTGAGCGTAACCATCCGAGACATCTTTTATGTCGTATTTTCGTCCAACTTTCTGGACATCTTTTAGTAAAATTACTTTCATCTCGGCCATTCTAGCACAACCTTCACCATAGTCGAGTTTTGATTTTTAAGAACATTGCGCAGTCAATTAGAAAATAACAGCGAAACACGCCAGCCCGAAGCACTGTTTGAGCACTTGTACTCAAGGCGAGTTTGCGAAAGGGCAAGTGTTGAGTGTTTTATTTTCTTGATTGACGAGCATAGTAAAATCTCAGCAGAGATTTATACGTGTTCTCAAAAATCAAAACTCGACTAGTTATTTAGCGTCCAATATTTCTATAGCCTTAGTCAATTGAGTATCGCTTCCTTTGATAAATTCTGCCTCATCTAGTTTAACAACAACGTCCGGAGTTATACCGTTGTGAGAAATCGAATTTCCATTTGGAGTTAACCATTTGGCGATGGTGACTTTTAGCGATGTGTCATCGGTTATGCTAACAAGCTCCTGAACAGAACCCTTACCAAATGATTTCATTCCAACCAATTTAGCTATCCCTTGCTCATGCAAAGCTCCTGCCAAAATCTCCGAAGCGCTGGCCGAACCACCATCTATTAGGATGACGAACTTTAGTTTATCTGTAAAAATATTGTAGCCTTTGCTCCTAAATATAATGTTGTCCTTCTCATTTCGAAAATCCTCTGTGACAATGACTTTTCCCGCAGGCAAAAACCAAGAAGCCATATCTTGTGCAGCCTCGAGATAACCACCAGGGTTTCCTCTCAAGTCCAAAATTAATTTGGATTTACCTGATTCAACAAACTCTCTTAAAGCTCCCCT
>CAYUID010000010.1:816-7572 GCA_964444765.1 uncultured Candidatus Saccharibacteria bacterium | reverse complement strand
TCTAGGGAAATTGCTGAGAAACTGTTGAGTCTTAAGATGAAGACATCGCCTTTTTTCTCTGTATCAACAGTTTGAATATTTATATAATCCCTGACCAAGGTCACTTCGTAAGGCGCTTTTGCAGGAGGCCGGAGAAGAGTAATACGAACAGACGTACCCTTTTTACCTCGTATCAATTTTATTGCCTCATCCGCACTAAGGCCCGTGGTAGATGTATCATTTATTTTTAGAACCTGATCACCACTCTTTATGCCAGCTTTGTAAGCGGGAGTGTCGTTGACGGGAGCAATAACAGTCAAGACTCCATCTTTTATTCCCACTTCCATTCCAACACCCTCTATCTGGCCGCTGATCTCTTCATTAAAAGTTTTTGATTCAACTGGTGGGAAGAAAATTGTATAAGGATCACCCAAAGAAGCCACCATGCCCGATATCGCCCCGTACACTCTTGTCTGATTTCCCACTACTTCTGTCGAAGTGCCATTTGTTGGAACGTATTTCTCGTTTATAACATTCCAAGCTTTCCAAAAAGAAGCAAACGCCACTGCATCTGACCTCTGGTTTGTTTTGTTAATTATAGATGTAACCTTATCCTCCTCTGTTTTGTGATCCTTGCCAAGATAATATCCAGAAAAAAATGCGCCACCTATGACTACGATGGCTAGTGGGATGTAAATACGGTATTTGAAAAAGCTACCCATTGGGTTTAATTATGGCAACAAATACATTCTTGGTCAAAGGAAAATCGGTATTTATTTTGGTTTACCCAACAAAAATAAAAAGTTATAATTGGCAGAATGGTAAAGACCTACAAATACAGAGGTGAGAGTTGGGTTGATATCGACCATGGAACTCCGGAAGAAATTCACAAGATAATGGACACATATAGTATCCATCCTTTTGTGGCCAAAGAGTTAACATCAAAGACACCTAAACCGAGAATCGAGCTCCACAGCGGCTACATTTACTGCATTTTGCATTTCCCCGCTTGGAAACATACACACTCTGATGACAGAAACCAAGAGATTGATTTTATTATTGGCAAAGATACTCTCATAACTGCCCGGTACGATACGATCGACGCATTACATAAACTGGGTAAGGACTTGGAAGTTGAGGAAGTTTTAAATAAGGATGAATCGGCTAGTTCCGGCAGTCAGATGATTTTAATGAGGATGCTTCGTGAATTGTATTTGAGCATTTTTGAGGAGTTAGAAATCATCGAGGACACCATCGAGAAAATAACCTCAAAAATATTTGAAAACAAAGAAAGAGAAATGGTGGTATCGATTTCTGAAATCACTCGTACACTTCTGGATTTCAAGAGAGTTACTGATCTTCACGAAGAAATTCTCGAAGCCTTGAGACACAAAGGCAAAGAAATGTTTGGGGAGGAATTCGCCAGTAGCATGCAAGCCATCATAGTGGAGTATCAAAAAATAAACACCATGATAAAAGCAGACTTGGACATGCTAAAGGAACTTAGAGACACGGATAACTCTCTTTTGACAGCAAAACAGAACGAAACTATAAAACGCCTGACTATTGTCGGAGCGATACTATTTATAATCAGTATTTTGGTGGCAATTTTTCACTAAGTTATGGATATTTACCTTTTTGACACTCTTTCAGGAGAGAAAAAGAAATTTGAACCTTTGAAACCTGGCGAAGTTTCAATGTATAACTGTGGTCCAACAGTTTACAACTATGCCCATTTGGGAAACCTACGAAGTTATGTTTTCGCTGATGTCTTGAGAAGAATGTTTGAATATAATGGTTACAAAGTCAGGCAAGTCATAAATATTACAGATATTGGCCACCTTTCAGGAGACGGCGACGAAGGAGAGGATAAGATGACAAAAGCCTTGAAAAGGCTTGGGAAACCGATGACTCTGGAAGCCGTGAGAGAGGTAGCAAATCTTTACTTTGAAGAATTTAAAAAGGATTTGGAGGCTCTAAATATTGAGTTACCAGAGAAATTCCCTTTTGCTAGTGAAAATATAAATGAAGACATTGAATTAGTGGAAAAACTGCAAAACGCTGGATTTACCTACACAACTTCTGATGGAATTTATTTTGATACAAGTAAATTTTCTGACTATGGAAAATTGGGCAATATATTTGAAACTCACGATGATCGCTCGAGAATAGGAATTAATAAAGAGAAGAAAAATCCGAGAGACTTTGCTGTCTGGAAATTCAATAATGAGTTTGGCTATGATGCATCTTTTGGAAAAGGTTTTCCTGGCTGGCACATAGAATGTACAGCTATGTCTGTGAAATATCTCGGAAAAGAATTTGATATTCATACTGGTGGCATAGATCACATTCCAGTCCATCACAACAACGAGATTGCACAAGCAAAATGTGCTGGCTATCCGTATGCCCATATTTGGATGCACAATGCTTTTCTAAATGTTGACACGGGCAAGATGGCCAAGTCCGAAGAAAATTTTTTGAAACTGAAGGATTTGGAAGAAAGAAAGGTTGACCCATTGGCTTATAGATATTTACTTTTAACAGCAAGATATTCATCCCCTATTCAATTTAGCTGGGAAGCATTAGATGGATCTTTGTCGGCTTTGAAAAAGTTGAGAGCAATAATATCGGCCATTTCATCTTCCGAGGAATCCAGATCTAATTACAAAGACAAATTTTTATCACTCATAAACGATGATCTCGACACTGCTAAGGCTTTAGCTTTGGTCTGGGACTTAGTTAAAGACGAAAAGTTAAGTGATGGCGAGAAAAAATACTTACTTCTTGATTTCGATAAAGTTTTAGGGCTTAGGTTGGATAAAGCAGAAACATTTGAAATACCAGAAGAAGTGGGAAACTTGATAAAAGAAAGAGATTTGGCCAGAAACGACAAGAATTTTGCAAAAAGTGATGAAATTCGTCAAAAAATAGAGAGTTTTGGCTTTGAAGTCATGGACACACCAGAGGGAACAAAAATTTCTCCTCGATAGACACAGTTTTCCCACATCTTATCCCAAATGTGAAGTGTTTTGGAAATTTTTCGTCGTGATAAAATCATAGATGACGACTAGAATGCCACAAACAATTATTACTCAAACAGTTCAAAATAGACTTCGTATACCTCCACAAAATTTGGAAGCGGAGATGGCTCTCCTCGGTTCTGTGATGCTCCGCCCCGAAGCTCTTTTCGATATTGTCGACAACGTCACCCATGATTCATTTTATTCCGAAAAGCACAAGATAATTTTTGAAACTATGGTTGAGCTGTCAGGGAAGAGAACTCCGATCGATTTGCTCTCCATTTCTTCGAGACTGAAAGAAAAAGGTTGGCTTGATCAGATTGGTGGTAACACTTATCTGACAGAGATAGTTAATATCGTACCGTCTTCGGCAAATGTCCTTCATTACGCCTCAATCGTAGAGAAAAAGCACATGATGAGACGCCTCATAGAAGCCTCGGATCACATTTCCCAAATCGGATATGATGAAAACAAGGACTTGGAAGAAATGCTCGACGGTGCGGAGAAAAAACTCTTTGAGGTAACGAACACAAACACCTCCCACAAATTTGTTCCGATAAAAGATGAACTGACAGAAGCCTGGGACAGACTCGACAGACTCCACAGTGATAACAATGGCATGAGAGGAATCCCAACTGGTTTTCTCGATCTTGATAATAAACTATCCGGTCTACAAAAATCTGATTTAATAATTTTGGCCGCAAGACCTTCGATGGGAAAAACTTCTCTAGCCTTGGATATTGCCAGACAAGCCGCCGTCAGTCACAACATTCCTGTTGGCATTTTCTCGCTTGAAATGAGCTCTCAGCAGCTAGTCGATAGGATGCTGGCTGCACAGTCGAATGTGGATGCTTGGAAACTTCGTACAGGCCAACTCTCTCGTCAGAATGACTTTGAAGCCATAAGAGAGTCCCTAGATAAGTTGAGCAAGGCACCGATTTATATAGACGACCAACCAGGTAACAATATTATAAAAATGAGATCAATCGCTAGAAGGCTAAAAAGTGAGAAGGGCTTGGGCCTTATCGTTGTTGATTACCTCCAGCTCATGGTTCCAACCCAAACAAAAAGCGACAACATGGTTCAGCAAGTGACAGAAATTTCTAGGTCGCTTAAAAATTTAGCTCGTGAACTAGATGTTCCAGTTCTGGCACTCTCCCAACTCTCCCGTGCAGTTGAGGCTCGCGGAGGCAAACCAAGACTCTCCGACCTCCGTGATTCTGGTGCGATAGAGCAGGATGCAGACGTAGTTGTTTTCATTCACAGAGAAGACAAATATAAGGATGAGACTGAAAAAACTAACGTCGCTGAATTACTTATAGAAAAACACAGAAACGGCGAGACGGGAAAAGTGGAACTTTTTTTCAATCAAAAGAAAGCCACTTTTCAATCAATAGATAAATCTCAATATGGAGGTGCTGAAAAAGAGTTTAGTGAATTTTAATTTTAGGAACGACGAACCGCCGGGAAATCTTGCCCGGCGGTCAGAGAGAACTAGATTAGCCTTACCTTCTTCACTGGCCAGACCTTGTTTAGCAGCCAAGCCACACGCTTCTTCCTCGCTCGAATCGATTTTCCAGTGGAATCACTGACGAGCTCGACCCAGACAACCCATGGACTGGGCCGGACGATGACCTCACCCCGACGACGACTTTCTGTGTTCTCGACAATCGTGCCAGACGACCTGTTCGATCTTGGTACGAGATCCTTTCTCTTGAATCCGTAGGTTCTGGCGCTTGACCAGCAGTCAACGAGTGACACTGGGTTTATGCGTCGCTTCTTCGGCCTTGCCTTGATCCTCGGCATGAGTGCCTCCTACACCATAATATATAAAATAGAATAGCCTGTAAATTCTGTTATACTGTCCCTAATCTTATGGATAACACACAGAAACTCATAGAACTCTTTAAAGAATTTCCAGGAATCGGGCCGAGACAAGCCAAAAGATTTGTCTATTTTCTCTTGAACAAAAACCCAGCATATGTACGAGATCTTTCACATCTAATAAATGAGGTTAAATCCAGTGTTCATGTTTGTGATGAGTGTTTTAGATTTTTCCCAGAGACTAGTCGTATTTGTGTCATTTGCCGAGATAAAAATCGAGATAAAAGAAGTTTGATGATTGTTTCCCATGATGTCGATTTCGAAAACATAGAGAAGACAAAATTTTATAATGGATATTATTTTATTTTAGGTGGAACTATTCCAATATTAGAAAAAAATCCTGAGAGGAGAATCAGACAAAAAGAGCTTTTGGATATCGTTGAGAAAAGATCAAAAAGCGGACTAGAGGAAATTATTATCGCACTTAACTACAACCCTGAAGGAGAGAATACTTTGTCCTATTTAAGGGAAATTTTAAAGCCTCTGGTGGATAAAAATGAGATAAAGGTATCAACTCTTGGCCGAGGTCTCTCGACTGGCACAGAGCTTGAGTACTCCGACTCTGATACCATAAAAAACGCCCTTAAAAATAGGCAGTAGACAAACAGCCTAAGGGTCGTGATATAATCCATGTCGGTGGAGGTCCCATGTCCCATCTGGATATCAAGGTGGTTGTAAGAGTGGTCTCGAGCAGACAACTTCGTCGCGTCGCAGCCAGGCACAGCATGAGCGTCGATCAAGCCCTGACCATGATCCAAAGGGCGATGGGCATCATTGGCACTGACAACGTCAACGATGCGGTAATCGAGCTCATGAAAGCTCCTCCGATGAGTTCTCCGAAAGCAGCTTGACCGCTTTCGCAAGGGCGCCCCCGACGGGGCGCCTTCGATCATTTATTTATTTTATTGCTGAAATCTTTACTTTGAAAAATGGTTGTCTGTGACCGTTTCTCTTGAAATACCTGCTTTTTGGTTTGTACTTTATAACCTCAATTTTTTTGTTTCTTCCAACTTCCTCTAGAGTAGCTTCGACTTTGGCACCAGTTATGTAAGGAGTACCAACGGTTGTATCTTTGCCACTATCTACCAACATAACTTTATCAAATACAACTTTGTCGCCCACTTTGAAAGTACCCTTGAGTTTCTCAATTTTAAGAGTGTCTCCTTTAGAGACTTTGTATTGTTTTCCACCAGTAGCAATAACTGCAAATTCCATATATTTAGCCCTAGTAATATAGCCAAAATGGCCTAAAATTGCAAGTTTCTGGCTACTCTTCCAAATCTGGCTTGTCCAGAAGTGAAGGCTCAAAACCAATGTTATCCCCTGTTATACGAACCACATCCTTGTCTATTTTTTTAAACTCCTTGCTTGAGCTGTTGAAGTGACTGACAACTGTGCCGAGGGATGTGCCAAGTTTGTTGTGATAATCTTCGTATTTTTTCAAATGTGTACCAATTTCTGCCACACGTTTTATAATGTCTTTTGTTGTCTCTTCTATCTGCATAGCTTTGAGACCCTGGAGAACTGTCTGTAGGTAAGCTAGAAAAGAAGTTGGTGAGACAATAATGACTTTGTACTTGCCTGCCGCTCTTTGAATCAAGTTTTCCCCATCTTCAACCAAGCCACCATATTTTTACGGGGGATATTGCTCGCCACTGTCCAGAAATCAATTCGACCGTCGGTTAGATCGCGAAACCGGAGTTCGATCTCGTTTTCATCATCGTCGCGAAGATCCGGCGGACGTTTTCGATATATCAGGACACCGACCCGCTCGATATGCTCCCGCAGAGGACCGGCTTTGATGTGATCAAACGGCTGCACATCGTAACGATAAGGCAGCGGCAGTTCATCCAGTTCGGCAGCGATGGTTTGA
>CAYUID010000010.1:0-806 GCA_964444765.1 uncultured Candidatus Saccharibacteria bacterium | reverse complement strand
AGTAGATAGCCTCATGTGGAATGAACATGAAAGCGAACTCCATCGTCCCCTCCTCTGGCCTAATATATTTTGCAGTTTCTTGAATACGAAGTTTGAGGTCATTGAGGAAAACCTTTTGTAGTCTTTCTTTTTCGGCAGTCTCCTTGGCTTCGCTCATACGATTGTAGTTTTCAAGGGAAAATTTTGAGTCGATTGGTATGACTTTATTTTTGACAAAAACTGCGGCGTCCACTATCTCTCCATTTTTGAAAGCATACTGCATCTGATACTGACCTGGTGGCAAAACGTTTTTTAAGAGCGTTTCAAGATAATATTCTCCCAAAATTCCCCTTTGTTTTGGATTTTTCAAAATGTCTTGAAGACTCTGGAGTTGATCAGCAAAGGAGACCACCTGACGGTTTGTCTCGTCTAGCTTTGTTAGTCCCTTCGTTACTTCCCTTATGAGGTTTGCTGACTCACCGAGCTGTGTCCTGACCGATTCATTAACTTGTTTTGTACTCTCGCCGATTTTCGAGTCAACCACTCTATTGAGCTCGTTTATTTGTTGCAGAATCAAATTTAATCCATTATCTCCAACATTTCCTGGTTTTTTAGATTTAAAAAAATAAAACAAAACCGCACCTAGAGTTACGAGAGAGATAATCATGCCCAAAATCGCCGAAATAACACTTATATTCATACGGCCATTCTACCAAAAACTGCCTTGCTATGATAATCTAAAATCATGTCATTACATTCACAAATAAAAGATCAAGTTAAGGAGGCTTTAAAGAGCAAAGACCAAGTCAGACTCTCGGTGGTTAGGG
>CAYUID010000009.1:0-9549 GCA_964444765.1 uncultured Candidatus Saccharibacteria bacterium | reverse complement strand
CATTGGCAATGACTATAAATTTGTGACAAAGAAGCACTGTAATCCAAGAGAAAATCCGAATGAGAAGATCATAAGAAAATTTCCTATCTTCATTAAATGTCCAGCCGTGAGCAGTGTAGATTATTTTTTTTACACCCAAAACTCTTCCAACCAAGGCTCCCAAACCCGCTGCCTTCGGGCTATTTAGATGCAGAACATCAGGTTTCTCTTTTTTTAGTAAACTCAAAAGATTAAAAAAACTTTTTATTTCTTTTTTTATGGAAATGTCCCTCTCCAGGGATTCCAACTCTTTGACTTCAACCCCTTTTTCTTCCAGTTTTTGTTTTAAAATCTCTCCCTGTCCCAAAATAACTGAAACGTCGTATTTTTCCTGTGGCAGGTTTGTGGCCAGGGTATAAACGTACTTTTGAGCACCGCCCCAGTTGCCCTTGGTTATAAGGTAAACGACCTTGGTTTTGGCCTTATCTGTGATACTTTCTTGGTCATTTAATGGCTCAAAATCTTGCATATTTGGCTATTTTAGCATACTATGGTCTCTATTACCTTATGGGAAGTCTAAGCAAAAAAGAGGCCTTAATCCTGTTTTTTGGCGACATTTTCTCCTTTGTCTTTTCTCTATGGTTGGTTCTCTGGATTCGCTTTGCAGAGATTCCTTCGAGCGATAAATTTCTAACCCATCTGCGTCCTTTTTCTATTCTTTTCTTAATCTGGATTCTAGTATATTTTATCGCGGGTCTTTACGAAAAGCACACACTCATATTGAAAAGTAGGTTGCCGACTATCGTTTTCAATGCCCAGATAGTCAATAGTATTTTCGCCATCATTTTCTTCTACACTATTCCTTCTTTCGGCATTGCACCAAAAACCATTCTTTTTCTTTACGTTTTCATCTCTTTTTTTGCAGTTTTGTTTTGGCGTTTTTACGGAATCTATATTTTTGGCAGTCGAGAAAAACAACCAGCGCTTCTTATCGGTTCTGGCGAGGAGATGAAAGAACTTCTGTCTGAAGTTAACGGTAACAACAGGTATGATCTATTTTTTGTCACCTCTTTTGATGTTCATAATATGGAGGCCATTGATATTCAGGAAGATATCATAAAACCGGTTTATTCAAACAATGTAAAAATCATCGCAATTGATTTCTCCCACGAAAAAGTCTCACCACTCCTGCCTTACCTATATTAACTAATTTTCTCCAAAGTCAGGTTTATTGACTCCCACAGGATTTACGAAGATATTTTTGATCGTATTCCGCTTTCCCTGGTTACTTACAGTTGGTTCTTGGAAAATATTTCTGTCTCACCTAAATTTACCTACGATTTTCTGAAAAGACTTATGGACATTTTGATTTCTTTTGTAATTGGAGCAATCTCTCTTTTGCTTTATCCTTTGGTTTATCTGGCAATAAAGTTTGACGATGGTGGAAACATTTTTATATATCAAGAGAGAATTGGTCAAAATAATCATCAGATAAAGATTGTTAAATTCAGAACGATGTCTGTCGATGACGAAGGGGTCGGTGAAGAAAATAAAGTGATGAAAATCACAAGAGTAGGAAAAATTTTGAGATCAACAAGGGTAGACGAATTGCCACAACTTTGGAATGTTTTCAGGGGCGACATCTCCCTCATCGGTCCAAGGCCTGAATTACCAAAACTGGTTTCTCTCTATGAAAAAGAAATTTCTTTTTATAACGTCAGACATCTTATAAAGCCGGGACTTTCTGGTTGGGCCCAGCTTTATCAGGAAACCCCGCCAAAATTCGCTGCGGATTATAGCGAAACCAAAACCAAACTTTCTTATGATTTGTTTTATATAAAGAACAGATCATTTTGGTTGGATATAAAAATTGCCCTAAAGACAATGAAAACCTTGTTGTCTAGAAGTGGGATATAATAAAAAGTATGAAAAGTTGGCTGCCTACTCTATTAGTTTTGATTTTTCTTGTCGTATTTTTTTCTTGGAATAGTGCCAAAACAAGTATTTCTGCAGAAGAACTAGTAAAAGAAAATTACAGCCAGCAGCTAGTCTCGATAAGGGATTTGGCCAACACCAATCCAGCAAAAGCCTGGAGCCTTGTAAAAGAAGCTTTCATAAAAAATGGGCAGGTAATTGGCAATGCTCATGGCCTAGCTCACATTGTTGGTCACGGGGCCTATAACAAATTTGGCCTGGAAGGAATAAAAATTTGCGATCAAACCTTTGCCTTTGGTTGTTTTCACGGGGTTACGGAAGCTTTGATTGAAAAAGAAGGAACATCGACTATTAAACAGATTGAAGTTGGTTGTCTTAAAATATTTCCACCGGAAAAGGGCCAGGACTACACAGGTTGCATCCATGGGACTGGCCACGGTCTTTTCAGTATTGAAGGGGGAAATCTTAGAAGTGCATTGGTTGATTGCGATGCTATCAGTTCAAATTACAGACAATATTGTTACGATGGAGTTTTCATGGAAAATGCTGGAGGGGATACTGCCAAAATAGTTTTGGACAAAAATAATCCTTGGAAACTTTGTACGGATTTAGACGAAAAATACCACAGAAATTGTGCGCGTTATCAATCCCAGCTTTTTTTGCAAAATGCCAATGGAAAAGATGCCGTCAGTTTTGTTGGTAATGAGTGTTCTCTGGCCAAAAGCACTTTACTCCGAGAGACTTGTTTCGAGAGCCTGGGTTATTATGTGGCCCAAAATAGTCTGGGCAGTTTTGATAAAATAAATATCTCCTGTTACAAACTGTCTGGGGACGGTAGAGACATATGTCTCAAGGGAGCGGCCACAGAAACCACTTTTCAGATGTATGGAGACTATAAAACGACATCCGATAGGCTTTGTAGAGAGATTGCCCTTGGAGATAGAAGTAGGGATTGTATTCAAGGAATAATAAATTTAAAAAGATAGATGGAAACTCGAACGAAATTAAAATATATTCTTGAGATTGCTCTAGTTTTAATTGTCGCAGTTTTCATTTTTCATAATGCTCATTTCACCTCTACACAATCTTCCGCAAAGTCAATAATGAGCGAGTGTGCCAGTTCAAAACAGTTTGGCAATACCGAAACTTGCTATTCAACAAAATTTCATGATCTAGCTTTTAAATCTGGTTACGACTACTCTTTCAAAACTTTGGGTGACCTCCAAAAAATTGATCCATCGGCCATAGGTTGCCACCTTATTGCTCATGGTATTGGTCGCGGATCATACGATAGGGATCCAAATAGCTGGCAGATGCTTATCAGAAACATCAGTAGCAGCTGTAACTACGGAGCGATTCACGGTATTTTAGAAGGACACATTGAGTCACTGCCTGATCACAGTTTGACCAAAGAAATAGTTCCAACAATTTGTGGAGAGCATCCTAGGGCCGACTGCAACCATATTGTTGGTCATCTTATTCTGGTTGAAACCGAAGGCAATGTTGATAAGGCCTTGAATCTCTGCTCGGTTTTTAATGACAACACACAGAGAGATTTTTGTGATACTGGAGTTTTTATGGAATACCAAACCGCTCTGAACTTGGTCGAACACGGTATTGTTCCAAAAGCCTGGCTTGATTGGTCAAACAGATTGCCAGGCCTTGAGAAAATCTGTCGATCCTACGATGGTTACAAAGCTGAAGCATGCTGGCAAGAAATTGTTCATGTAGCTTTGGTCAAATTCAACAACGACCCAGCAAAGATTTTTGCCTACTGTGATACCGCACAAGTTTCAGCCGGAGCGCAAAAGTGTAAGAGGCATTCGATAGGCATAATGGGTGCGGCCAAGAATTTTGATCTATTTGCTTTAAAATCTATGTGTTCCATTCCGCAGAAAAATGATCCAAGTTTCCAAAATGAATGTTATCCAGACTTAGTTTCAAGTGCTCTATCGACTGTACCGGAAATGTTGCCACAAGCTGTTAGTTTTTGCAGTAGCTTGGAAGAGAAATTTAAACCTTCTTGTTTTTCTATGATAGGTTACATTGCACAATCAGGGACGCTTTCCAAAAATAATGTAACAAAATCCTGCCTTCTTGCTCCGCAAAATATGCAATCTCTCTGCCTGGGTGAAAATATTAATCAGCATGCTTCTGGCTCAAGTGGAGACTAGCATGACTCATTTCTTTTCAATAACAATTATTCCTGTTCTTCTTGTTATAGTTGCAGTGATATTGTTTCTTTTTATTTGTGAGCGACCATGGAAGAGTATTTCAAAAAACAAAATGACAACTTTTGTTTTACTTGGTGTGATTATTGTCATTGGTCTTTTTTTTCGACTCGAGCAACCACTCGAACATCATATATATTTTGATGAAGATTTATATCTTTCAGCCTCCAAGCTCATATCTTTGGGGAATTTTCATGTCGACAATCCATATGTGAAAAAAAATGCTTACGAGCTTCTCCTTGCTGGGATGTTTTTTATATTTGGAAAATTTTCGGAGACAATTGCTTTTGCCTTCAATACAATTCTCGGTGTTCTGACTATTCCACTAGTTTTTTTCGTTACTAGAGAAATATGGTCTGAAGAAGCTGGAATACTGGCGGCTTTTTTCTTGGCTATACTTCCCGAACATATAAAGTGGTCGGTAACGACTAGCTTAGAAGTACCAGCAATATTTTTTGCCCTTATCTCACTTTTGTTTTTTATCATGTTTGTTAAAAACAAAAATCCACGAATCTTGCTTCTCTCGATTTTTACTTCGATTTTCCTCTCCTTTATTCGTCCAGAAATGATTGTAATTCCAGCTTTGCTTATTTCCTATACCGTTTGGCAGCACAAAATCGTTCTTCGACAACTTTTGACCAATAGCCAGAACGCAATTTTTTCGATTTTGGCGATCATACTGCTAATTTTTTCTGGGCTGATTTCAGTGTTGAGTAGGCAAACATGGTCAAATATATGGTTTGGGGCCCATAACGTAACGGTATTTTTCTCTTTATCTTATTTTGTCAAAAATGTCAGAGATATTTTTGGCTATAATCTTTTCCTCCACAATATCTTTTTCTTTTTACTCATTGCTACTAGTATTGTTGGTATTATTGTCTCTCTCCATAACAAAAATTCTCGTAAAATAAGCATATTACTCTGTGCAGTATCATTTTTTCTTTTTGGTTATTACTGTGCCTTTTTTGATGGTGGTTATTCTTTCCATAACACTGTGCATTCACGATTTGCCGCAATATGGCTCTCTTTTTTGACATTATTTTCTGGAGCAGGTTACTTGTATGTCTTGGAAAAAATCAATCGTAAGTGTGCTTTGTTTATCGGCGGTATCTCTCTTTTGGTCTTGGCTGTCTTTTTGCAAATTAATAGAACAAATTTCTTCCCGCCAGCAGAGCAATGGTGGGCTGTTGAGGAGGATCAAGCCTCCCTTGTTTTTGCTAGGGCTAATCCTTCTTGTTCCTTCATCTCTATTTTCCCGTATTACTTGAATTTTCATAATATTCCGGCCAACCCTTCTTCAGAGAAAACATCCCAATGCGAAGTTTTCTTTGCTATGACACCATGTCAATACGAAGATAAAAAAATCTGTGACTGAATACTTGACAGCCATCCATGGCAAAAACTTTCCTTTTCTCCGCTTGAAACGTACTGGTATTCCTCATCAACAATCCCCATCATTCCTCTCTTTAAATTTGAGGAGCCAAAGAGCTTTTTTACCATGATACAATCGCTTGTATGGAGAATGTTTTGATTGTAATGCCCGCATACAAAGCAGGCAAAACACTACTACCAACTTTGAGACGAATACCGCCACAGTATAAAAACTTGCTTCTTGTTGACGATTGTAGTCCTGATGACACCGTAAAGATTTCCAAGGAAGTGGGTATTCCCACAGTCACTCACACAAAAAATCTTGGTTATGGTGGTAATCAAAAGACATGTTATAGAGAAGCGATATTACAAAAAGCAGATGTGGTAGTTATGCTTCATCCAGATGGTCAGTATGATCCACAGTATATTCCAAAATTATTAGAGCCAATTTTATCTGGCAAAGCGGGGGCAGTCTTCGGTAGTCGTATGAAAGACAAAGGTTCTGCTTTACATGGTGGTATGCCTTGGTGGAAGCGATGGGCAAATATTTTTTTGACTAAAATGGCGAATATATTGGCCGGGACATCTTTTTCTGAATGGCACTGTGGTTTCCGGGCCTATAGCCGAGCCGCCCTTCTAAGCGTCGATTTTGGGGAAAATAGTGACGGATATAATTTTGATCTGGAAATGACAATCAAGTTGCTAAAAAAGGGAACGGTTGTACTAGAAATTCCAATACCTACTCACTATGATGACAATGCTTCAAGTATCAATTTCCATGATAGTCTTATATACGGCACTCGCTTTCTTCTGCGCCTATTCGAGTACAGATTTGGTCTATATCCATGATGGATCACTATATAAAAAAAATTAAAGACACCCTCTCACCATTTGCTTCTTGGCAAGTTCTTTTTCTTGTGGTGGTTGTTCTTTTTTTCTTATTTTTTCGATCTGGCATTCTCTCGCATGGCCTAAGTTTTTCAAAAAATTCTTTACCTCTAGAAGAGCCGGAAATCACCCAGATTAAGGCAACACCAAACTTAGAAGCGCAGGTAAAAATTTACAAGTCTCTCATTGAGAGAGTCGGGCCCGAAGAAGCCCAAGATGACTTGGTCAAATCAGGTCTGCCTTTTACTGGAGAGACACACCTCCTCAATCATGAAGTCGGGGATTATCTTTTTGATAAATACGGTCCAGCAGGCTTGAAATACTGCAAGGAATATTTTTTGGCCTCTTGCTACCATGGTTTTATCCTCCACGCTATCGGCTCTGGTGGTATGTCAGAAGTAAAAAAAACTTTTAATGAGTGCCTCAAGAGTGGTCCAACGGTTTACGGCCAGTGCGCCCATGCTATAGGCCACGGTTTTCTGGCCAATATTGGCTACAAAAATTTAACCGGTGCTCTCAAATCCTGTGATGCTGTGGCGGCTGATATAAAACAATTTCCGACGTTCAACTGTTACGACGGGGTGTTTATGGAAAATATTTGGGGTGTGCACGAGGGGGGAGAGCCATCACCAGATAGGTGGGTCAAACCAACAGATCTTATATATCCATGTGATGACAAAAGAATAGATAGCAAATACATTTTGGCCTGTTGGTCCAATCAACCATCGCTTGCTTACCAGCTTCTCAGGGGTGATTTAAAAAAAGTTGGGGAGATTTGTTTATCAATACAGGATGAAAAAAATAAGCAAATGTGTTTCGACGGTCTCTCAAGGCAGATTCATCCTATGACACAAGGAGATCCGCAAAAAACTTTTAGTCTCTGTAACAATATGCCAAGCAAAAATTGGTACGACTATTGCGTAGCCACAAACGCTTCAGCAAGTTACTCCGTTGGGGACAGAACTTCTCCTTTCTTGGTCTGCAAGGATACAAATGAGGACAACAAATCCGAGTGTTACAATAGAGTTTTTGCCATGATGAGAGCTTATGCGGCCAATACTGAAGAATTTCACTCTCTTTGCTCAAAGGTCCTAGAGTATAAATGGAAATCCGTCTGCGAAAACTTTTGATTATTAAAATTGGAGTTTAATTGGGTAAAGCAACTTTCCACTTCTCATTTACTGATGTACCGTTTGCCTCTCCTGGTTTTTTGTCTCCTCCATAGTAGTAAAGCGGAGAAACACCGAGAGCGTATTGAAGTAAACCGTTACTTCTTTTGAATACATTCAAACCTTTAGAGAGTTGATTTGTTGGATTCTGAAAATTCTTCCCATCATACAAAAATGGCGGCCAAGCTTTTATGCAATCACTATTACAATTGCTTGTCAGTCTCTTATCATCAGAAAAAGTGTAAAGTGTCATTCCTTTTTGATCGGCGATATACGAACCATTAGAAGAATTAACTATTTGAATGATGTCGTTTTTATCGTTCGTTGGACCGACCATGAGAGTTTCTTTTTGTCCCTGGGGATTTCCTGCCAGAGGATTTTGCATTAATTGGTTTCCATTCCACAAACCTGCAGGATTGAGATAATAAAAGACTCCAGCTACTATAACTAAGACCAAAATTAAAAGGGAAGTTTTGTTTGTCATGTTGTTTAATAATTTACTGTCTATACTGAAATTATTATATAATCAATTGAAAGAAAGCGGAAGAGAAAGATTTTTCTGCAAGGTAAAATAAGCTTAAAATTCGCCAAGAGAAGATGCCCACAACTTATCCACAATTTATCCAGAGCATTGTTGACTTTTACCTACATTTAATGTATACGTTAGGGCAGAAGGTTGTCATTCCAACAACCTGAATTCAGATAAGCCTAAAAGGCGGGAGGGGCAAATGCGTCGCATCTACGTTGCGTTCGTCGTACTCTCGCTGGTATCTACCAGCATCAGTTGTGCGGGTGGGCCTACAAGCCCGACCTCAACAACAACACCGGCAGCTCCTGCAGCTGCAGTGCCAACTGCCCACACCTTCGCGCCGTTTGGAGGTTTCAGTCCACCTCCACTTCCCGACGGCAAGGTCCAGGGTGTCTGCGGTGTTCCAAACACCGTACCTGCAACCATAAAAGGTCAGGTCACACCAAGCCCTGGCGGGACGATGCTTCAGATCTACCTTATCGCCAGGGCAGACTTTCTCGGTGTTGCTTGTAGCGCATCGGACGCGGTCTGTCCAGGTGCTGTGGACTCCAAGTCTTTCATGCAAGACCTCTCCTTCGAGTGGAAGGTCGAGCCGGGGAACTGGTGTATCGGCTTGCGATCAAGGTCGCAGGCTCCGCAGAACATCGACGGGTCGGTGGCTATCTTCTACTAAGGACTTCTCTCGGGGGTCCTGGCGCGCTCTCTTTGGGGCGCGCCTTCTCTATTTGTCTTTTTGGACTCTATTTCATTTTTAATTTATAATCTCGTGTATTGCGCTTCTGAATTTTTATGAACTTTGATCACAAGAAATTTCTCTCAATCCTTAAAAACAGTTTTGAATCAAATAGTAAAAATATCGCTTTGTTTCTAGGCACAGTCGCTGTTGTTATTGGTCTTTATAATTCGTATCAAATAAAAAATGGTGGGGGACACATGGCTTACGTCGACAGTAATACAGGTGTACAAACTATTCTTTCTCCCGAGAAAATAATTTCAGAAATACCAAATGGTACCCAATTTATAGGTGATCAAAGGGCCAAATTGACAGTGGTTGAGTTTGGGGATTTTCAATGTCCATTTTGCTCGCGTATTATCGTTATTATTATCATTTGATCCACTCGGCTCATCATCAGCAGCAGCAAAACTTTTTAGGTAAGTTTCAATCTGTCTGGGATCAAAAGAGGATAAATACAGTTCAGACAATGCAAAATGATCTTTGAGAGAAAAATGCTTAGAATATTCCCTGTTATTCTGCATAGCTTGAGTTCTACTCGTTACAAGTACTTTCGCATTCTAATCACTAAAATTCTTCTTAGAATAAATCGAATAATCCTCGACTCGTTTCTCATGTTACGCGTCCAATCTCAATACCATCTTGTCTCTCCTTGATGCTGCCAACTCCTAAAACTCTATTCCATGTCCCGGATGTAGTCTGTCTTACTAGCAC
>CAYUID010000008.1:0-10044 GCA_964444765.1 uncultured Candidatus Saccharibacteria bacterium | reverse complement strand
CGAAGATCGCTCTGCCAAGCATAACGCCATCACAACCCGTTTCCTCTACCCTTTTTTCTGCATCATCCAAATCAAACACATCACCGTTACCAAAAATAAGAGTCTGACTTTTGTTTCCTTTTGAATCAACAAAGTTGTCCCTTATCTCAACGGCCCTTTTTACATGCTCCCATCTGGCTGGAACCAATGATAGTTCTTTACGTGTACGTGCATGGATGGTTATAACTGCAGGATTGGTTTCAAGAATAGCTAGGAGCCAAGTTTCAAGTTCGTTTTTGTTGTAGCCAATGCGAGTTTTGACACTAACCGGCAAATCTTTTCCATCTTTTTGTGCTCCCTTTTTTGCTGCGAGAATTATTTCTTGAGCCAATTTTGGATTCTTTATTAGAGCGGCGCCACCACCTTGCTTCTCAACACTTTTATCTGGACATCCCATGTTTATATCAATACCATCAAAACCAAGTTTGGAAGCCAGCTCTGCTGCTTTTTCCATCATTTCCGGTTTGGAAGTAAAAAATTGAGCAACAATTGGCTTTTCTGCTTCAGTAAAGGCTAAATCTTTTATTAGATGTTCATATCCGCCTAAAAACAAACCGTCGGCCGAAACGAATTCGGTCCACATTACATCTGGTTTTCCATACTTTGCTATGACTCTCCTAAACGCCGGATCGGTAACATCAGCCATAGGAGCAAGAACCATTGCTGGTTTTTTCAACTTTTGCCAAAAATTCATGAGTGAGACTATAACCTATTGTTTTAGTTTATAAAAGAGCTTATTACCAAATCTCAAATCAATGTAGTCAATTGGTAAAATTCCAGCTGTTGTAGAAGTCGAAAGATCCTTTGTTCGCAGAAGTGCTTCTAGGTTTTTTGTCGTATCATCTATCGAGCCTTTGTCATTAAAATATATTTTTCCCTCTCCGGCCAAGACAAGATAAAAATCGTCCTGGCTGTTGGCTACCAAATAAACTGGTTTAAGTGACATTTGTTTTGTGGCATCTATAAAACTTTTAACTTTTTCAAAAACAGTAGTTGAAGCAATGTATTGTGAACCGATCGGAGTCGAGCTCGAGAGAAGACCGTAGTATTTGAAATAAGCATCACCTGAAAAATATGGTGCTGGAGCAAAAATAGTGGCGTTTTGATCCATGAAGTAGCAATCCTTATCCTCTGCATCTCTGTCTTTACACCAAATAGCATAAGGTTTTCTCTCATTAATATTGACCACAAGATCGTTGAAGTTAGACAAATGAAGATTTATGCTATCAATCCTTCTGAAAGCTAGGGCCAAATCATCTTGAAGTTTGTCCTTTGGATAAAGAAAAGCGTTATTTTTTGGAAAAAGAAAAAAGTACGAGCCATTTAGGTAAGAGTAAACTTCCCTCTCAACATCTTCTTTTGAAACCAAAACTCCACCATTGAGCTCAACTTTTGTGATTCTTATTTTTGCCCTATGAGAGATAAACGCTAAAAGAGCAATAACAGCAAGAACTAGTAAAACAGCCGCAACAATTTTGATTATTCTCTGATTTCTTTTTTTTCTCTGAAACTCTTCACTCCTCGGAAGAGCTCTGGTTTTAAGAAGCATTTTTTGAAATAACTTTTTGTCCTCCCATGTAAGGCTGGAGAACTTCAGGAATATTTATACTGCCATCCTCATTTTGGTTGTTCTCTATAATCATAATAAGTGGCCTGCCAGAAAGAGCAGTGTTATTGAGTGAGTGAGCAAATTTTGTCTTGCCATCATCATCCTTGTAGCGAATGTTTAGTCTCCTAGTCTGGAAATCATGAAAGTATGAAGCCGAACCGGTTTCGCGATAAGTATTCTCCGAAGGCAGCCAGACTTCTATATCGTATTTTTTGACTTGGCCCAGACCCAAATCCCCCGCACAATTTATAACCACATGATAAGGCAGACCGAGAGCTTCTGTCAGCTCTTCTGTGTTTTTTTGTATCTCTTCGTGGTGCTTGACTGATTCTTCATGAGAAGCTTCGCAGAGAATGACCTGTTCAAATTTATAAAATTCGTGAACTCGAAACATACCCTTTGTGTCTTTGCCGTGCGCACCAGCTTCGCGTCTGTATGCGGGAGAGAAACCAAAAAATTTAATCGGCAAGTCCTTTTTATTTAAAATTTCGTCTCCGTAGTAACCCATCATGGCCACCTCGGCTGTGCCTGAAAGATATTCACCATCTTGAGTTTTATACAAATCTTCTTCTCCTTGGGGAAGATAACCTGTGCCCAAAAGAAGTTCACGACGCAGAAGCGAAGGCACCATCATAGGCACAAACCCACCTTTTTCTCTAAAAAAATCTTGAGTAAATTGCCAGAGAGCAAATTGAAGCCTGACCGCGTCGCCTTTCAAAAAATATCCACGGAACCCTGAAACCTTGGCCCCACGTCCCAGGTCGAGCATGCCGAGATTTTCCATAAGCTCGACGTGATTTTTAGGCTGAAAACTAAATTTTGGTTTCTCACCCCAAACTTTTATCTCTTTGTTGTCTTTATCATCGACTCCTTCAGGCACAGAAACGTCGGGAATATTTGGCACAGAGACCATAAGCATTTGCCAGTCGTGCATTACTTTCTTTAATTCCTCTCCTTCTTTTTCTAAATCAGCCTTAAGAGCTTTCATCTCGCCGATTGTCTTCATCTTCTCGTCTTTATCTGTGATTTTAACCACTTTGTCGCTGACTTCGTTCTGTTCGGCCCTCTTTTTTTCAACAGAAACTAGAAGCTCTCTTCTTTTATCATCTAGTTTTATAAGAGCATCGAGATCAAAATCCAGGTGTTTTTTCTTGGCCCCCATTGCTACCAAGTCTTTGTTCTCTCTTATAAATTTGATATCCAGCATGATTCTAAGTTTAACAAATGAAAAATGAGATGAGAATAGCGGCCCCTCTCGGAGCCGCTCATGGCCAACGGAACTTGCTCTGGTTAGGGACGAGAACACAGTTGTCCGCCAGTTCGGACTTGAGAAAGTAGTGTTCACCACTTCTCCAGGCGAATGGCATGACCACCGCTTCTCGTCTGTCGCCAGGATAACTGCCAGGAAGAAAGACCTTCGTTTCTGGTCGTAGTAGAAGTACCGAGCCTGGCTCGACACTGAAGTAGGCAGGATAGATGATTTGATCGGACCGGGAGAATTTTCTCCAAGCCCGAACGGACTTGGTTAACCTCACCAGCACGAACTCACCTCCGCATTTAGATTACATCCAGTGGCCACATTGTCAATAAATAGGAGAATGCTGGTACAATGCATGATTATGGAAATAAGAGACCTTACCAAGAAAGATTTTCCACCACTCCTCCTCCAAATAAACGATCCACCAGCAAAAATGAGAATGATTGGGAAGTTACCGAAAACAGAAAAATATCTGTGTGTGGTTGGTTCAAGAAAATATAGTGAGTATGGTAAGGCTGTTTGCGAAATGTTAATTGAAGGCTTGGCTGGTTACCCAATAACAATAGTATCTGGTCTGGCTTTAGGCATGGACAGTATCGCTCACAAAGCCGCGCTCAAAGCTAAACTACCAACCATCGCAGTACCAGGTTCAGGCCTTTCTCCAAAAGTTTTGTACCCATCAACCCACAAAAACCTTGCCCAAGAGATTGTGAAGTCGGGTGGAGCGTTGATTTCTGAATTCGAAGATGATTTTAGAGCAACGCTTTATAGCTTTCCTCAAAGAAATAGGATAATGGCTGGGATGTCCCACGCCACATTAATAGTAGAAGCTGAACTAAAATCTGGCACGCTCATCACCTCTAAATACGCAATCGAATACAACAGGGACGTCCTCACTATCCCTCACTCCATATTTTCTAAAACAAGTGAAGGCCCTCACATGCTCCTGCGCATAGGCGCAACACCGATCACCAGTTCAGCTGATATTTTGAATGCATTAGGATTCAAGGAAAAAGAGATTGAAAATAAAAAGAAAGATTATTCAGATTATTCTGCGGATGAACTTGAAGTTATAAAAATCCTGGCTGAACCATTATCGCGAGACGAGATAATCAGAAAACTTAGTAAGCCAGTTTATGTAACTCAAACTATTCTTGCTTCCATGGAAATAAAGGGGTTGATTGAGGAGAGTATGGGAGAGATTCATTTGAAGTAAAAAACTTAAATATCAAATTAGTTTTCAAGCATTCGCAGATTTTTGGCTCGGATGACAACAATTTATCCTAGTCGTGAGCATACACACTGGAAAGTGCGACCGTAGGGAGTCTGCGAAAGGCAGGAGAAATTGTGCTTCATCCGACAAAAATCGAGGACGTGAGAAAACTAATTTGATATTTAAGTATTTGCAAAAGAAATCTTTTTACTGTATTAATTAGTGAATGTCAAAATTGCTGATCGTCGAGTCCCCTGCTAAAGCAAAAACAATTTCAAAATATTTGGACGGGGCTTATGAGGTCATCGCTTCAGTCGGTCACATTCGTGATCTACCCAAGTCAAACAAAAAAGCCATAGACATAGAGGCTGGTTTTGTGCCGCATTACGAAATCTCTAAAGGTAAAGAAAAAGTGGTCTCTGAAATCCAACGCAAAGCCGATAAAGCAAGTGAGGTCCTACTTGCAACTGACCCCGACCGAGAAGGGGAAGCTATTGCTTGGCATATTGCCCAGGCAGCAGGCCTAAAAAAACCAAAAAGGGTGGTTTTCAACGAAATTACAAAAGAGGCAGTGACCGAAGCAGTCAAAAATCCTCGTGGGATAGATAATGATTTGAAACAAGCCCAGGAAGCTCGAAGAGTTTTGGATAGGCTTGTTGGTTATGATCTCTCTGGTCTTATTTGGAAAAAAGTTAGATATGGACTTTCTGCTGGCAGAGTTCAGTCCCCCGCTCTTCGAATAATAATGGAGAGAGAAAGAGAAATACGAGCTTTTAAGTCTCACAAATACTGGAAAATTTTTGCTGATGTAGAGAGTCAAAAAAATGTACCATTTACACTCTTGTGTGAAGAAGAACCAGTTGATAAAAACCTTGTGGAAAAAATAATGGCCAGTGCAGAGGAAGCCGGCCAGAAGAAAAATTGGTTTGTAAAAGATTTTAAAGAAAGTGAAGTAAAAAAATCTCCTCGCCCGCCATTTATTACCTCCACCCTCCAGCAAGCGGCATCAAGTCGCCTAGGTTTTACTCCTTCGAGAACAATGGGCATTGCTCAAAAACTATATGAAGCAGGATTTATAACATACATGCGTACAGATTCGACAACTCTTTCCCAGATGGCTTTGGGCCAGGTTGCTTCTATGATTGAGAAAAAGTATGGAAAAGATTTGCTCGAAGTTAGGACCTATGTGACAAAAAGCAAGAACGCCCAAGAAGCACACGAGGCTATAAGACCAACTAATTTTAATCTGGAGAGGGCAGGTTACAATGATGAGCAGAAAAAACTTTATGAACTGATTTGGAAAAGAACTGTAGCTTCACAAATGAAAGACGCTCAGACCTTGCGAACAAAAATAACTGCCAACGCTAAGGAGGTTGAGATTCCAGACTTTGCTATAACAGGCTCTCAAATAAAATTTGCTGGCTGGCTTTCGGTTGATCCTGAATCAAATGGAGACGAAGCCAATTTACCAAAAGTCTCCAGAGGAGAATCGCTCGATTTCAAGTCCGTCAGAACAGAAGAAAAAGAAACCGAACCACCAGGAAGATACTCCGAAGCTGGGCTCATAAAAGAATTGGAGAAAAGAGGAATCGGCCGACCATCAACCTATGCTTCTATAATCAAAACCATTGAAGATCGTGGATACGTTGAAAAAGTAAACAAAGCCCTAGTGCCAACAGACACAGGTGAAGTGGTTTCCAGTTTTCTAGAGGACAATTTCCCTACTTATATTAGCGACGACTTTACAGCTGAAATGGAAAATGAGCTCGACGACATTGCCGAAGGTAAAAAAGAATACGTTAAAACACTGAAAGATTTCTACAAGCCATTTCAAAAAGAAGTTAAGTCCAAAGAGAAAATGGACAAAGTCACAACTCTCGGCAATGCCGATCCGAAATTCAAATGTCCAGTTTGTGGAAGTTTGATGGTTATAAAACTTGGCCGAAGTGGAAAATTTCTATCTTGCTCCAGATACCCTGACTGCGAAGGAGCTTTGACTATAGATGGACATGAAATAAAAAAAGATGAGCCGATCGGTACTGACCCAGAAAGTGGATTGCCAATTTATGTTTTGATTGGAAAGTATGGACCTTATGTTCAACTCGGTGAAAGAGTAAAAGGCCGCGGTTCAAGGAGTGCTAAGAAACCAAGAATGGCCAGCATTCCAAAAGAAAAAGATTTGAGTTCAGTTTCACTCGAAGACGCTTTGAAGTATCTTTCACTTCCAAGAGTTTTGGGTAAGCATCCAGAAACAGGAGAGGATATCACAGCCAACATAGGACGATTTGGACCTTATGTTGTTCACCAAAAAGATTTTAGATCTCTAAAGCAAGATGACGTCTATAAAATAGAATTACCTCGCGCCTTGGAAATTTTTAAAGAAGAAAAAAAGAAAAGAGGTTTTATAAAAAGGAAGAGGTAGTAATGGTTTAGATTTTTCTCACACCCTCAAATACTCCAGCGAGCATTTTCAGCTGTCCTCGACCCCAATCCGTCAAGATGGGGTGCCTTGACGGAACCTTGCTTGGGGTCTGCGGAGGCTCGAAAAATCTAAACCATTACTAAAACTTAAACAAGCAAGGATCCTGACAGCCGAACGGCCAGCAGGATCCTATTGAATACTGATTTTTAGAATTTCCACGCCGCACATCGGGCAATACGGCATGAGAAATTCGGCGTCGTGCATGAAAGCGTCTGTCTCCTCGATTGTATCCCTAACAAGACGATGAGACTCTGGACAGATACGAGACTTAGCCTGTTCCACGGTAGCGTAGCCCTCGACGTTGAGAGCATTGATGCTAAATTGCTCGTTTCTCTTCCCGCAATGCATGCAGAAGATGTGCCAACGTTCGGTGATTTGTTGACACGAAATGCAGTGCGGCCAGCTTCGTATGGTCTGTAACAACTCGGAGTCACTTTTTCTTCGCCTTCTATCGGCCATCGACATCTCCAACACAAAATTACCACAAATAGTGAACTTTTCAATTATGAAAATGGAAAAGGCCTCGACACGGTGGTCGCCACACTGTGTGAGACCTTCCGTACCGAGACCTATGGCAATTTTGAATCACGGAGCTTTTTGTACTGCCGTTCCTTGATGTAGGACCAGAAGGACAACCAGACTGGAACAATGGCAAACCCGACGATCGGTGAAGAACGCTTCAGGGTCCCGAATGCTACCATGACACAGGCAACCAGAACCCAAAGAGTGACAGCCGCACGATAGTCGACGACTTTCCAATCGAGTCTATCGACGGAAAACTCTTGATTTTTCATAGCGCCTCCTCTTCAAGATTATCACACGTTGTTCATTATTGTCAAGTAAAGAGGGTTGCCCCTTATTGTATAATCATCGTCATGAGTGATGTTAAGGAAATAATCTCTTTAATAGACAGCCCCATGGACAAAGATGTTGCTTTGATTGAAAAAGCCTATGCATTTGCGGAAAGAGTACATAAAGGGCATATGAGAAATAATGATGAGCCTTACATAAATCACCTCTTTGCTACAGCCAAAAACCTCGCCGAGCTGCACATGAGTGCACCTACAATCGCTGCTGGTTTTTTGCACGACACCATGGAGGATATGGGAGTCACAAGAGAAGAAATAAAAAAGGAATTTGGAGAGGAAATTTTGTTTCTGGTCGAAGGAGTAACCAAGCTTGGAAAAATAAAATATCGTGGCTCCATGAGGTACAACGAAAGTTTGAGAAAACTTTTTGTTGCCATGTCACAAGACATCAGGGTTCTCATCATAAAGCTTTGCGATAGACTACACAACATGCAGACTCTTTCTTTTGTACCAAAAGAAAAACAAGTAAGGATTGCCAAGGAAACACTGGAAATATACGCCCCTATCGCTTACCGACTTGGCATAAAAAAGCTCCAGAGAGATTTGGAGGATTTGGCCTTTCGTTATGCTTACCCAGAAAAGTACGCAGAGGCTTTGAAAATCATGAAGATCAAGAAGGTCGAAGTAGAAAGTCGCTTGGACAAATTTCAAAAGTCCTTGAAAAAAGAGCTGGCGGCCAATGGAATTACTGATTTTAGAACTGATCACCGAGTCAAAAGTATTTACTCTCTTTACAAAAAACTTCAGAAGTATAAGTGGGATGTGGAGGATATATATGATATTTCAGCTCTTCGTATCATTGTCAAAGAAGTTTCTGATTGCTACAAAATCCTCGGCATCATCCATGGAGTTTGGAAACCCCTGCCGGGTAGAATAAAGGATTACATTGCAGTACCAAAACCAAACGGTTATCAATCAATACACACGACGATTTTCACAGGGGACGGCGGAATAATCGAGGTGCAAATAAGAACCGAGGATATGCACAACCAGGCTGAATACGGTATCGCCTCTCACGTTTCCTACAAAGAAGGCTTGAAAAAATCAACAAATCCAAATCTTTTGTGGCTAAACAAAATATTACCCAAAAAAGCTGGGGCTAATTTGACTAGCAAATCAAATGATATTCCGATGTGGATAAAAGAGTTGGTTGAATATCAAAAAGAAGCTGGAGATGAATTTATAGATGACATCAAGTCAGACTTTTTTGAAGAAAGAATTTTTGTTTTTACGCCAGTCGGAGATGTAATCGATTTACCGAATGGCTCTTCGATTATAGATTTTGCCTATGCTATACACACTGACATCGGAAATAGGGCAACTGGCGCTAAAGTTAATGGAAAATACACCGCCATAAATACTATTTTGAAAAATGGTGACAGAGTTGAGGTTGAAACTAGAAAGGGGGCGAAACCGAACTACAAATGGTTGGAATTTTGCAAAACCACAATGGCCCGAAGAAGAATAAACCACGCATTGGGTGGAGAGAAGAAGTAGGAATCCCGGAGAACTTATGATTTTAGAGCCTCCACAGGCCTTGAGCATGGTTTGGTCAAGGCACCCGCTCTTGACGAATCAAGGCCGAGGACTGCCGAGAGTCTCGCTCCTCTCGAGGGAAGCGATAAAACCATAAATTCCCCGGGATTAAATACTGAAGTTCTTTATTGAATATAAATCTTCTTCGCTATTTTCTTCCTTTTTTATTTCTTGTGGAGGTCTGTCGTCCAAGTCGGAAATTGTCATTTCGGCAATTTTTGGATCACGAACATACTCTGGTATGTTTTCATTTTTGGGAGCATTTGGGTTGTTTTTTATGTGCTTATCAAGCATCTCTGTAGGAGATTTAGTTTTGCTTGATTTGAGCATCTCCCATATGTCTCGCAAGTCTTGATCGGAGAAAAAATCAATTAATATTTTCCCCCCATGCTCTCTTTTTTCTATCGAAACTCTCGTACCGAGTGTCTCAGTAAGCCTCTCTTCCATTTCTTGAGTTTCTGGATCAAGGGTTGCACCTTTTTTTCTTATCTTGTCATAGGCGATCCTGCGTCCAATAGCTTCCGCCTCACGAACAGTAAGTTTTCTAAACATTATTTCTTTGAATAAAGTCATTTGCTCTTCTGGACGATCGTTAAGCATCATAAGGGGCCTGGCATGACCTTCTGAAATTTTTCCAACAGAAAGCGCATCAATAATCTCCTTTGGCAAAGCCAAAAGTCTCACAGAGTTTGAAACATATTCCCTACTTTTGCCTACTTTTTTAGCGATCTCTGCATGTTTAAAATGAAATTCACTTATTAGTCTCTCGAACGCACGGGCTCGATCAACAGGATTCAAATCCTCCCTTTGAATATTTTCTATAATTGCGAGCTCAAGTTTCAAGAGGTCATTTGTTTCATCCCCAACTTTTATAAGAACAGGAACTTGAGAGAGACCGGCTAATTTTGAAGCACGCAGGCGTCTCTCTCCAGCAATAAGCTCGTATCTTGTATCCAATCCTCCATCATCTTTTTGTATTTCTTTTCTGGTCACAACTAGAGCCTGCAAAACTCCATATTGCCTTATGGAATCAGCCAA
>CAYUID010000007.1:0-12283 GCA_964444765.1 uncultured Candidatus Saccharibacteria bacterium | reverse complement strand
AAGAGCCCTACTCTATCCATTGAGCTACGAGAGCAAACAAACACAGATTACCACAAGAAATTGGCCTTGTTAATGGTTAAACCGAAGGATCAGAGAGAGAATATTTACCATTTTTAAGATCGCCGGAATAAGACGCGCGATTATTCATATCGCCAACAACCTTGTCGATAAGTACGCTATTTATTTTGGCTCGACTAGCCTCATCATCAGCATTAACCACGAAAAATTTACCTTGTAATATTCCTATATAAAAATAGAAAGCAAAAATTCCTATGCAGATTAAGATGATAAATGAGGTCGTAAGTATAACTTCCCAATCCTGGCGAGGTTTTAGACCAGGTCTGTCATAGGAAATCTTGCCCTTTATCATGAGACTGATGTAAGATTTAATTCTTTCTTTGAAGCTGGTCATTTTATTTGTATTTTAATACTTTGATTTCAAAATAACTCTCCCAATTATTTGTGCCGTATGGTTTTCCTCCTGGAGAAACCGCATCGGGCGAGGAGGTCATGGTGAATTTATTGACTTTGATTCTAAATGGCATCGCCTCCAGATCCGCTAGAAACTTGTAAGTATTGGCCCATGACCCGTCGCTTTTTGCTCTGACTTTGAGAGAAGTGACTGAGGTAGAAGCTAGTTTTGGATCGTTTTCAATAGACAGAGTATCTATATCGATAACCACTGAATTTTGTTTAGCCACAGCCTCTAGTGTCTCAATAAATTTCACATCACCATCCTTTTCTACGATTGCACCATTTATTTGGGAAATTTTCACCGATGACTCCTCTAGAGATCTTTGGGCAGAGGTCAGATAGCTCTGATTGTTATTTTCTGAATAGAGATCGTGGGAGATGACGGATGCATGCCTGTTTCTATTGGCAATATCATTGAAAAAGAAATTGTAGAATACAGAAATAATAACCACTAGGGAGAAAAGAAAAGTCAGTATTCCTTTGAATGATTTGGAAGTTTTCATGTTTTCTGATCGATATTTATTGAAAGAGTCATGTTGAAGTTGATATCATTGTCTTTTGCTAGATTTGATATAGGCAAATCAACTCCTACAAAATATTTAGAGTCTTTAATTTTTTTTGAAAACTCGACCAAGGAATCCCTTGTCCCTGCTATTCCAGAGACAGTGATCGATGCGGTTGATGATGAGATGGATGTATAGGCAAATTGTTTTATTTTTATTTGACTAGTTTTTTGGGAGACAATCAGATTTATATAAGGCGTGAACTCTGGATACTCGAGATTGTTGTTTAGTGTTACCAATTTTGCATTCAGAGCTTTTATTGTTGGAACCACTTGAGCTGTATTTATCGAATTATTTTGATTTTTACGATCGGCTTCCAAAGACAGTTCCCTTTCTTTATTGACCGACTCTAGCCAGGAGGGGAGCATAAAAATCAAAAAAGAAATCTGGAGACAGATTATTAGAATAAAAACGACAACCAACCTGCGCATCCTGTATTCTTTGCGAAATTGGTGTTTAAGAGGTTTTGGGATGAGATTGAACATGGTTTATATGAGAATATCTTGTGGCAAAGCCAAGCCAACTGCTACAGCGTATTTAAGCGAATCGGAAAAGGAAATGTCAGGAACACTTGTATTTATATCGAGAACATTTCTCCAAACATTACCGAGCTCGGCTGGAGTATCGAGATGTGAAGAAAGATAAGAAAGAATGTTTTGGTCAAAATTTTCTCCACAGACTATGATTCGGCTAATTTTTCTCTCTTGTTTGTCCAAGTTTTCCTTTAAAGTATGCCAATAAGCATAGAGTTTTTTTATTTCCTGGAGTAGAAAACTTGGGTTGTTCGAGTTCTCCCCTTTCATTGGTATCGTCGAGGTAAACCTAACAACTTTGTATGTGGTTACATAAAGACCAACTCTCTCTTGTCCAAAGTTTATGATGAGGGCCGTGTCTAGAAAGTCTGGAGGCAGAAGACTCCTTATAGCCGCCTGGGATTCTATTTCGAGAGAAAGTGGTTTTAGCCCTGCGGCAATTACAACATCAGCATATGAATCAACAACACTTATCGGAAAAGCTGAAACTACGACGTCCAAATGCTGTCTTTGCCAATGATCAAATAACTTGAAGTCAAACGTCAGTTCGAGTGGTGAGACAGGCACATTTTCCTCCATTTTTGATTCAACAGCACTTTTGATTTCATCTTTTTTGATTATCGGTATTTTGGCAGTGAAAAGATAAGCTCTCTCCTCTGGTAAAGAGACCTTGACATAGTTCAACTTTAATTCCTTTTTGAGACCCTCCAGCTCTCTAGTTAAAACAGATTTGTCATTTATTTGGCCAGAAACTATAACCCCCGGCGACAGTTTTCTCTCTCCATATTTGCCTATAAACAATTTGCCACTCTTTCTATAGAAGGAAATACACCTTATGGCAGTGTCAGATATGCCTATCCCAGCAAACGGTAGGTCAAAAAATTTTGGAGGAGGAAAATAGTCAAATATCTTATCAAACTTCATTAAAACAATTATACAGCAAAGAAGTAGCCAATGACAGATTTTATTTCACAGTCTATTTTACCTTACTTCCAGGAGGAACGTCTGCCAAAGTCTCAAGAAGTGAGAAGAAACCATCTCCACTAACGGCCAAGATCATACCCTGACTTTCCAAGCCTTTTATTATCCTTGGTTCAAGATTAGCAGCAAAAGCACATTTTTTGCCTACCAGAACGCTCGGCTCTGGAAAATAAAGAGATATTCCAGAGACAATTTGCCTAGGACTTTCCTGACCAAAATCGACAGAAAGTCTTAAAAGCTTGTCAGTTTCTGGCACTTTTTCAGCGCTTAAAATCTGACCGATTTTTATCTCTAGTTTTTTGAATTCATCTATTGAAACTGTATTTTTATCTTCCATTTTTTGTCTCTATAAAACTTTTTAATATGAGTGCGGCGGAGCTGGCGTCGTGCATTTCATTTTTACCCTGGACTCTTTCTGCTTCAACTGAGGTCAGAAATTCTGGATGCATCTCAATCGGAAGTTGTATCACTCCTTTCAAATTTTCTACAAATATTTTTATGTCTTTCATTATTTTATTATCCTGTCCAGAATAGTTCTTCGACTCCCCTACCACAATAAGTCCAACTTCTTTTTCCTGACAGATTTTCTCAATCTGCGATAGGAGTTTGTCATCATTTTTCAAAACTACCAAAGGAAAGGCTAGTTTTAACTCCTGGTCAGAGGAAGCCAAACCAACATTTTTTTCCCCAAAATCTACGCCTAAATATCTCATTTATGACAATATACAGCAAAACAGATTGAATTGCATTTGGTCATTTTTTTGCTATTATGTCGGCATGGACGCTGCGTGGTTTAACACATTACCAATTTGGGCCAAGACACTGTTTTTTTGTCTAATAGTTTGGTCAATGATCTGGAAAGGCATGGCTATGTGGAAAGCTGCACGCCTTTCCCACAAAGCATGGTTTATTGTAATTCTGATCGTAAACACATTTGGAATTTTGGATATAATTTATATTTACTTTGTAGCCAAGAAATACACAATCGAGACAATAGAAAGCTAATAATAAAATAAAAGGATGGGTGGCTGAGTGGTCTAAAGCAACGGTCTTGAAAACCGTCACCTGGTTTACCGGGTCGTGAGTTCGAATCTCACCCCATCCGCATGAAGATCTCTGAAGGAACAGCTCATAAATTACCTCCTGATCTAAAAAAATCTCTCCTATCTGACAAAAAAGCTTTGGCGGCTTGGCAAGATATTACACCACTAGCTAGAAACGAATGGATTTGCTGGGCAATCTCGGTTAAAACCGCAGAAAAAAGGAGAGAGCATGTCGGCAGGGTTATATCCGAACTGAAAGAAGGCATGCGCCGACCTTGTTGTTGGCTTGGCTGTACTCACAGGAGAGATAAGAAATTAAGCCCCTCCCAAAAATTTGTACTTAGCAGAAGAAGAGGTTAATCGTTTGCAGATGCCTTGAGATTTGAGAAGAGAAGATTCAAAAGATGAGCTTGAGAACTGGCAGAAATAGTAGTGCTGGAATTAGCGGAGATTGTGGAGCTTGCAATAGCCTCAAGTTTTGTCTCCATGTCACCCTTTTTGGTCAAATACAAGAACGAATACCATGGATAGTGAATAGTTACTGAACCATCACTATTTATAGTAACTTCAGCTGTAAGATTAACTGGAATGGTCCAGAGAAACTTTGCTGGGAGTGAATAGTGAGTATCTATACTTGTTGAAGAAATGTGAACGTCGGAAATCCTGTCATTATCCTTTAGAAGATGATTTAGGAAACTGCGTAATTGTCCATGATTTGACACCTTAGATTCACTCGAAATTGTTGTTGAAGCGTTTCCTGCTTCATCTTGATCAATGTCTATTTCATCTTTCCCCTCGTCAAATTCATGATCAGATTCTTCGTCGTGTTCTTTTGAAACATTTATAACTCCTCTATCTTCTTCTCTTTCACCAAGATTTGCACTGGTTGTTGAGTGAAGTGAAGCTTCTTCCCCATCATCTGACTGAACACCAGCACTGACATTTATTGGAACATTTACCCTCAAACCCTCACTTTCTCTGGCCAATACAGATAGAGGAAGAAGGCCAAGGTTAAGGATAACTAGTCCAGCAAAAATCTTTAAATTTTTTGATTGATTTTTCATAAAGTGCTTATTAAGCTAATTACATATTCTAACATATAGGTAAGACGTCAAGTTCCTCTGTACTCTTACTTCCAAAGATTAAATTATGATTTTGCACAATATGAATATTTGATAAAATATTGTGTATTAATAATGACTAAAATTTATGGCAACAAAAAAACAATCTCGTGCGGCCAAAAAAAATATTAAAAAGGCTCAGGCTAGGTGGAAAAGTATGTCCAAGAGACAGCACAGTTTAGCCCAGCCACAAGGAAGAATGAGAAAGAGACCGGGAGCTGGTGGAGGAAAATTTTATAGGATAGAAGTCAGACCAAAATCAGAGTTTGTTAGGTTTAGAACACAAGATGTTGGCGAAAGGGGGCATTTGGAGAGGCTGGCCGGAAAAAGATCGAGTGGTAGTTGGGATACAGCCACATGGCTAGTAGCAAAAACAGACGCGAGGGTTAGTCACGGGAAACTAGTCCTGACAGCAAATAAAAACAAAAGCTTGTTGACAAAAATCAGGGGCCCGATCACCCATCTAAAAGGTGACGTATTCCATGCCCTACCGAAAAGAAATGTACCTGAAAGAGAGAAACCAACTTTGGCTCAGAAGAGAGACCAAGCTAAAAACATAAAGAAAGCACAAGCCGCTCGTAGAAGAAGGTAGAATTTGCTAAAATTTAGTGATGAAAATGAGACAAGCTTCGGTTTTGTTATCTAGAATTTCTTTGTTTGTTATTTATTTTTGGTTTGGCTTTCTCAAGATAATTGGCCAGAGTCCGGCAAGTGGGATGGTCCAGGAGCTGTTTGGAAAGACGGTCAGCCCCATGATGAAAGTTATGCATCTTTCATTTATGTCTGCACCTGTTTTTGTTGTTTTGTTCGGCATACTTGAGGTAGTCATCGGAATACTTTTTATAATTCCTGGAAAGGAGAAGTGGGCAATATACATTTTCTTCGCACATATGATCACTACCACTCTGCCATTGTTTTTCCTTAAAGAATCAGTTTGGAAACATATTTTTGTCCCCACCCTCGAAGGTCAATACATAATAAAAAACCTTGCCCTCATAGCTTGTGCATTAACCATCTGGGCTTCCCTACCACAAGATAAAGTAATCTTGGAAGTTGAAGAGACAACAATTGTTGTATAAATATGGAAAAAATTTCCTGGAATACTCAAGAATATTTTCATACAGAAAAAACAGCTGATTGGTACTGGATCGTTGGTATCGTAACTTTGGCTGTTGCCGCTATTTCGATAATACTGAACAACGTCATATTTGCTATCCTAATCCTAGTTTCTTCTTTTACCCTCTCTCTATTTGCATCAAGACGACCCGCGACTGTCACGGTCCTACTCGACAGTTTCGGCGTAACATTCGGTAGAACAAGATATCCTTACTCAAACTTGGAAGCTTTTTGGATAGAGATGGAAAACCATCACCCACGACTTCTACTAAAATCAAAAAAGATGATAATGCCGCTCATAATAATCCTCATCGAAAATATTGACGAAGAAGAAATCCGACAATTTTTGAAAAATCACTTGCCGGAGGAGGAAATGACAGAGCCACTTTTAGAAAAACTGCTTATTTATTTCGGTTTTTAACCCTAATTTTAACTCTAGGCAGTAGCCAAGATAACTTCTTCGGGAGTGGTTATGCCCTGTCTAATTTTCTCTATACCGTCGTTTCTCAATGTTTTCAAGCCTCTTTCTGTGGCATATTTATAAATTTCCCAATACGAACTGCCCGAAATAATCATTTCTTTAATACCGTTATCGACAATCAAAATCTCATAGAGACGCACTCGGCCTTTGAAACCTGTTTGAGAACAAACCTCACAACCTTTGCCATGATAAAATTTTTCTCGAGAATTTAAATTGAGGGTTTTAAGAACACTTTCGTCTGGAGAATATTCTTCTTTGCACGAATTACAAATTTGCTTGACCAATCTTTGGGCAATGACTGCGGACAAAGCATAAGCCACCAAATCCTTTTTCAACTGCATATCAACCAACCTAGTTATTGTCCCTATACTATCGTTGGCGTGAATGGTTGTAAAAAAAAGTCGACCTGTAAGTGAGGACCGCAGCGCATTGTCAGCCGTTTCATAATCCCTGATTTCTCCAATCATTGTAATGTCTGGATCCTGCCTCAAAATTGAACGCAGTCCAGTGGCCAGTGTGTAGTTTACAGCTTCTTTTATCTGACTTTGTCTAATATTTGGCAGGTAATATTCGACTGGATCTTCAAGAGTAATGATATTTTTATCATCGCTAGAAAGTTCTTTTAATAGAGAATACATTGTGGTAGATTTCCCCGAGTTAGCAGGACCAGAGACCAAAATCATTCCATAAGGCCTGTGCATTATTTCTCTTATCAGTTCGAGATCTTTTCTATCGTCAAACAACTCTTCGGTCGGAACAAGAAAACCTTTTCTGTTTAAAAGCCTAAAAACTATTGCTTGGCCGTAAACCACTGGAAAAAATGAAGTCCTAACATCGATCGCCTCCCCATCACTACTTCCTGAAACCCATATGAAATGTCCGTCCTGTGGAACGTTGTGTTCAGTAATATCAACATTTGAAGCCACTTTAAAATAAGATAAAAGTGTATCGAATTCTGTCATTGAACTCTTGATCCAAGGCCTCAATACTCCATCGATTCTAAAGCGTATTAGATATTCATCAGGACCCGGATCTATATGGATATCTGAAACACGCATTTCATTTGCGGCCTTAAGCATGCTTTCCTTGAAATTGTCCAGGGAATCAATGGTTGAGTCCTTTATTTTCATCAGGATAATTATACCCTTTTTGATTTTTTGTGTTAACCTGTCTCCAGTCAGGGATAATACCAATAAATTTAAATTTATCTCTCTAATATGCTCTCGTAGTTCAACGGATAGAATGCAAGATTGCGGATCTTGCGATCCAAGTTCGACTCTTGGCGAGAGCACACATGACGAAAAACATCTCCTGAACGGAGATTTTTTCGTACATGTGCGAGACGGAGTGCGACGGCGCGAGTCCGGGTCGGGAAAGTTTTCAGTAGAAAACTATTCCTGACCAAAATAATATTAGCGAAAGCAAAATTACGCAGAAACTTTCTTTAGCATTGCAACTAATCGTGATTTTGTCCTAGAGGCTTTGTTTAATTTTATAAGACCAGTTTTAACTGCTTTGTCTAAAGCTTTTTGAACCTCTGACATACTTCCCCTAGCCTCTTTAACCTTTTTGTCGGAGAGAAGTTTTTTAAACTTCTTTATAGATTTGTTTACAAGATCCTTCTTTTTTAGATTAAAAGACCTCTTTTTTGCAGAGTTTCTTAGGGCTTTTTTAGCTGATTCTGTAATTGGCATGACGAGAATACTATAACAGGAGGGTAAATAAATCAACCCCGTTAGAGTTTTACAAAATTACTTATACTTAAAAAAATAAAAGGTTCTTCATAAATATATTTAGTTATCGCATGCAATAACTAAAACTCTAACGGGGTCAATAGCTATGGCCCTACAAATGGAGTATTATACTTTCTATGATAAGTCACCTAAAAGGTACTCTCCTGTATAGCGACCTGAAATCTGTTACCCTTGATGTCTCTGGTGTAGGCTATAAAATTTACACAAACACTTCTGGTTTGGAAAATAGCAAAGGAAAAACTGCTGAATTTTGGACATATTTAGCTGTCAGAGAAAATGCTCTGGATCTATACGGTTTTACAAAAAAAGAGGAATTGGATTTCTTTGAGCTGTTGATCACCGTCTCTGGCATAGGACCAAAATCAGCCTTGGCCATTCTCTCTGTTGCTAGTTTACAAAATTTAAAGCACGCAATTGTAAGTGGTGAAACAAGTCATCTAACAAAGGTTTCTGGTATAGGCAAAAAGAACGCAGAAAAAATTGTTATCGAACTGAAAGACAAACTGGATGGAGTTATAGATATGAGCCATGAGATCAAGGGAGATGTTGACGCACTCGAAGCTCTAAAATCCCTTGGCTATGGAGAGAGAGAAGCCAGAGAAGCTCTGAAAAAAGTCACTGATGGAAAGGACACAGGAGAGAAAGTAAAAAAAGCTCTGAAGTTTTTGTCATAAAATGAAAAAAATAAATTTTGAAAAACTCAAAACCAGACCACCTGAAAAATTTAGGTTGTTTAAAAGTCAGAAAATAGAACAAGTAATAAAAGATGTTTCGAAAAAGATAAATGATTCAGAAATCAGAAGGATGTTCGAGCAATGCCTGCCAAATACACTTGATACAACTGTACACTACAGAGAAGATAAGTCAGGTAGACCAGATACTTTCGTATCTACCGGGGACATACCTGCCATGTGGCTAAGAGATTCAACAAATCAAGTTTGGCCCTATTTAAATTTCATAAATGATGATATTAAATTAAAAAAACTCTTTGCTGGTCTTATATATCGTCAAGCAAAATGCATACTGATTGACCCATACTCAAACGGTTTTACAGATCCGTTGGCTAAGAAAAATGTAAGAAATCCGTGGTGGCCAAAAGGTACAGCTTGGAAAAAAGGAGTTTGGGAAAGAAAATACGAGCTCGACAGCCTTTGTGCTTTCTTTAGACTTTCCGTCGGATATTGGGAAAGAACAAAAGATACTTCACCATTCGACAAAACCTGGCTAAAAGCTGCAACTTCAGCACTTGAAGTAATTAAAAAAGAGCAATCTACACTTTCAAAAGAAAACTTGAAATCCGCATTTAAATTCGTTGCTCCAAATGGACATACTTTCCCTTCCGTCAGATTGCAAGGTTATGGATACCCAGGAAAAAGAGTCGGCCTAAGTCGAAATGTCTTTCGTCCGTCAGATGATGAGGCTGTGTTCCCCTATTTGATTCCCGCCAATGCTATGGCTGTTGTTACATTAAGAGGCGTAGCAAATATCATGAAGATTATATCGAAAGAAAGTCTCGCCAAAGAATTTGAGAGGGTTGTGGAAGAAATAGATGATGGAATAAAAAAATACGGAATAGTAAACCACCCAGAATTGGAAAAAATATTTGCTTATGAAGTAGACGGCTTTGGCTCTTGCTACATAATGGATGACCCAAATGTGCCAAGTTTACTTAGTTTACCCTATTTAGGTTACTGTTCCCCGGATGACTCTGTATATCGTGCAACACGAAAATTAATCCTAAGTAATGGCAATCCTTTTTACGCCTCTGGAAAAGTATCTGGACTAACCAGTCCCCACGCCGGTACAGTCAACCAATTCTGGCCTATGGCAACCATCATGCAAGCTTTGACTAGTGAAGATAGTGATGAAATCAGGGCTTGCCTAAAAACCTTGAAGGAGAGCCACGCTGGTACTTATTTTATTCATGAAAGTGTAAATGTCGATAATCCTAAAAAATTTACTAGGCCGTGGTTTGGATGGGCCAATTCACTCTTTGGAGAACTGATATTAAAATTGGCAGATACAAGACCTGAGCTATTATAAATCTATATGAGTTCAAAAGAGTGGTTTAATGAAAATGATAAGTATCATAAATGGAAAAGGATAGAAAATCCATGGAAATTTAATAAAAGTTGGTATAGGCAATTATTAAAACAATCAGGAGATGACTTCACTCGAGAGGCCATAAAAAAAATCATTGAAACACCTATAAAAAGTGATTATAAACAAAGACATCCATTAAAAATAAATAGATTAGATATTTGGCTTAACCCTTTTTCTCCTTACAATTCCTTAGGAACTATTCAGGGAGCATTTAATATCAGAGAACATGCCAAAGTAAAAGGATTCCCTTCCCTCAAAGACAAGCTCGTTTTAGATATTGGAGCAAACGAAGGATTTTATCTTCTATATTTGAAGAAGAAATTTCCAAAATTAAAAATAATCGCTGTTGAGCCTGACCCAATATCTTTAAAAATCTTAAAAAGAAATATAAAAGCGAACCACCTTAAAAACATTACTGTCATAGAATCAGCAGTTACTGACAGAATTGGAAAGGTTAATTTCGAAGTTATCCCGACTGATACTGCAGTAAATAGTATCAAGATTGAGAAAAAACCCTGGATGAGAAAAGGAATAATTAAAAGAATTTCGGTCAAATCGATAACAATCCCATACATATTCGAAAAATATAAGATTAAAAAAATTGATTTGTTGAAAGTAGATACTGAGGGGTCAGAAGTGAAAATACTAAATTCGGCAAGACCTGTTATGTCTTGTATCCCAAAAATAGTTGTTGAACATCATAGTAAAAAACTACATCAAGGAGTTAAGAATATTCTAAAGAAAAGTCACAAACTAGTAAGAGACGAGAATACAAGATATGGTAATTCTTACTTTATAAGAAAGTAGAAAAGTTCTGAAATTTTTATCTTGAAACCTAATTTGGTCGACCAATAAGTTTTTCAACTACATCTCTTAGTCCACTTGTCCTGGTTATTGCAGTTGTTGGTTGACTACCAGCTCTGACCTCTTCGATCAAAGAGATCAGATCATTTGTTTCATAAGTCTGCTTGCTTCCCTGAACTACGCCTACCTCTCTTAATATCTCGTATAATTCATCAAAACTCCTAGCTGCAGCAAAATTTATCTCTCTTTCTGGTTTATCAGTGCCTTCATTCATATGGTAATTATATAGACATATCCATTATTTTCAAAGTGACAGATAAATGATATAAATCAGCAAATGCCAGAACTTCCTGAAGTTACAACAACCGTAAATGGTCTAAATAAAGTTCTCCCCTCTCTTCGTATAACTGACGTGTGGTCAGACTATTATTTGAAGACCACAAACAAAAGAATCGATACAATAAAAAATAAGAAGTATTTTGATAAATTTAAAAAAGAAGTTAGTGGAGAGAAATTTAAAAGTGCTGAAAGAAGAGGAAAAAATATTTTGATTCATCTCTCTGGAGGCAAGACTATTTTGATTCACATGAAAATGACAGGCCATCTCCTTTACGGAAAATACTCCTATGATGGAAAAGGTTGGAAGAGTTTAGAAAAATTTTTAGCTGATCCATTCAACCAATTTATTCACTTGATTTTTTTCCTATCGAATGGAAAGCATTTAGCTTTCTCTGATATGAGAAAATTCGCCAAAGTTCAACTTTTTGAAACGGAGAAGAGGGACAATCACATTGATCTCGTGAACTTGGGACCAGAACCACTTCTGAACTTGTCAAAAGAAACTTTGAAAAAACAGCTCTTGAAAAAACCCGAGTGGAAAATAAAAACCACACTTATGGACCAAACCATATTGGCGGGCATTGGAAATATATATTCGGATGAAATCCTTTGGCAATGCGGAATCCATCCTGAAAGAACTCCAAAAAGTTTGAATGATAAAGACATAAGTAACATTTGGAAAGCAACAAAAGAAATTTTGGAGAGATCAATAAAAATGGGCGGTGATTCTATGTCGGACTATAGGAATATTTACGGAGAGCGAGGTCAATTCCAAAATGCTCATAAGGTTTACAGGAGAACAAAACAAAAGTGTTTAAAAAGAGGTTGCAGAGGCATAATACAGAGAAAAATCATAGGTGGAAGAAGTGCCCACTTCTGTCCTGTACATCAAATATAACCTGAACTCGGAACAACCCCTTTCTTACTTCCCTCCAGTCCCAAGCGAGACTCTCGGCAATCCTCCGCCTGAA
>CAYUID010000006.1:0-12600 GCA_964444765.1 uncultured Candidatus Saccharibacteria bacterium | reverse complement strand
CCCGACCCAGACCAGAGAATGTATTTTCCGAACCTCTGTCTTGACCGGTTTTCCAATAGATCTCTTCGGGATGATAATACAGCTCGTCAAATAATTTTTCCAATGCATCAAAAATTAGCATCTTTGCTGTTTCGGTAAAATCCATTTGATAAGCCCGCTCCCATTAACCATTGCTATATTGATAACAGGCCGTAGCGGTGGTGGGGAAAATTAATAAATTTTTCAAAATATCTTCGTGTGGCAGATGATCCAAAAGTTGAGTTTGAAACAATTCATATTTTCCACCTCCGATCACTGCCACGACCCGCGTTTTCAAAAGTTCTAACAACAAGCCCGCCATCTCCGCATCCATCGCCATTTTGCTCTCCGTGAGCGTCCCATCCAAATCAAAAACAACCACCTTCTTAGCTGCGAAATTAACTACGGCCAAATTATCCATCTTAAAAATCATACATCAATGATAACCGACTTTTTTAAATAACCAAAGCTTGAGAAAATCCCCAAAAATGGTAAAATAAAAGCCATGCTAAGCATAGGCACCGTCAAAGCGCTATGGACAAAAGCCCCTTAGTTTCTATTCCTTTCGAACTCCAAATAAAGCTTCCAATGCCGCTTCGAAGGGGGGTGGATTACGGATTTCTGCCTGGCTCCAACACCTCAAAAGGTGTGAAGATGTGATTGTTCGTGACAGCTGTTTATACCCTCAAATAGCGGTTATAAAAATCTTGCTAATCGCCTATATAGGGCATTACGACAATTTTTTTATACCCTCTCCCCAACAGCCTTATTTTAACACTGCAAGTAATACGTTCAGCGCATTTTTTTCACTTGTGATATTCGGATTTACAGCACGAAGCTCTCTCAAGACCGTATCAATTTTACCGTCAATCAAAGTCCAGACTGTTGGGTTTTTTGATTTTAAGCGTGCTTCAGCGTTATCCCATTCATATTCCAAATCCCCAATGCGGGTTGTGGCACCAGACTGATTGCTCGCATCCAATAGATTTAACGTGTCTTGGGTAATCGTTCGGAATGAAGTTAGGTCGCCAAGCGGAGAAGTGTTTGAAGGGGTAGATGTGCTAGCACCATTTGATTGAGTAGGTGTTTGCGCACCTTGCAGGGCGGATTGGCGTAGGTGGTATCCAACTCCTCCAGCGATAATAAGTAGAGCCACAACGATAATGGTTTGCAATAGGCCGCCCCTGTGCTCATCTTCAGCAACTTCCTCTTTAACCTGTTCTTTGGCTTCTTCCTCAATAACGTCTCGTCTCGTTATCGAAAGATAGGTAACAATTCCGAGAATACCAGCTACGAAAATAAAGCTCGTAACGGTAGCGCCGAGACCCAACCCACCGTATTTAGCAGGTTGAGACAGATAATCACCGATCGAAGCCCCTAAAGGTCTGGTCAAAATATAGATTAGCCAAAAAGAAAGTACAGGGTTCATCTTTAGCTTCCAACCCAATGCAAATAGTGCGATTAGCCCAGCAATAATAAAGCCAGTAACGGCGTAGCCAAGCCCAAGCCCTTCAGCCATCAAGTCGCCTGCGGCGGTTCCTAGCGCGAAGGTAAAAAGAATAGCAAGCCAATAGAACGCCTCACGCCTTACTGTAAAAATAGAATGGATTGAAAGAGTTTTTTCATAGAGATACCAAACTAAGAAAGTAGCGGCCAGAAGAACTCCGAAAATAATGGTGCTGACTTCAAGTGGCACACCAATTTTATCCGTTAGGTTGTCTGTCACGAGCGTACCAAAAACACTCACAAACATTACGGTTATCCAATAGATAATTGGAATATATTTTTGGCTTCTAAATTGGAAGATGAGTGCAATGACCAGCAATACTCCTGTTACGATAGATGTTCCAGTAAGGCCGAGGTTAAGATTGACGTTTAAGAAATCTGCAGCTGTTTCTCCAACAGTCGTGCACATAACCTTAATGAACCAGAACCAGAGAGTAATTTCTGGAACTTTATTTAACAATTCTCTACCGAGGGAATATAATTCTACTGACTGCTCATTGCGGACTCTCATGCTCCGGCGGTAGGGATCGAACCTACGACCAATCGCTTACATTGGTTCCAAAGTTACCTTTGGCATGGACTATATCATCATCCTTCTTTTTTGAGTGGGATGTAAGGCGCTTCGTCCTTCGAATACTCTCTGGACTACTCTCTTGCGAGATAGTCTCTACACCTTCTCCAATATTGGAGCTTGGCTCGGGGTTGTCCATTTTCATGGAGTTCTCCGAATTCACCTTATTTTTCATCCTAAATTACTTTAGGAAGCTGCGTAATGCCTTCATGTATTTCCATGTGGCAGTTTGCACAAACTAGAATGCACTTTTTGATCTCTTCCTCAATCTTTGCCCACGAACGTGTTAGTCCTCGTGAAGACAGATCAAATTCTTTTTTGGAAGGATCAATATGATGGAAACTAAGTGCTCTCTGGCATTTGCTATAACCACACAGCATACATTTTCCACCTTTCAATGCCCTCGCCATTTCCCGAAGTTTTTTACGTCTTCGTGATACAGCTTGAACCATATACTCGGCTCGGTCAGCATAAGTTCTTTTCTCTTTTCTGGTATACACTATTGTAGTATACCACATAGAACTTTCGACACAGGCGATTGCTCTACCACTGAGCTACGCCGGAATATTGTAAAACTTGTTCTGACCACGAATTTTTATGATCAGAATCAGTCCTGCAATTTGTCTATCATTTACTTGTCACATCTTACTAAGCCGGAATAGTATCGGAATAATTCATAGCTCAAAAATGTAACAAATAGATCATAGCAAAATAAGGTAAGAATGCAATTTTCTAGGCGTCTTCACAAGAAAGTGTTACAATAGTTAATGTAATTTCAAATATGAATATCAAGATCAGATCAGTAAATTTCGACCTGACCCCAGCCATTCATGATTACGTCGACAAAAAAATTTCTTCTTTAGATAAGTTTTTAGATAACGCCCAGGTTCTTTCAGAGGTAGAAATTGGACGAACCACAAAGCATCATAAGTCTGGGGACATATTTAAGGCCGAGATAAACATGATTATGCCAGGCTATGATCAGGTCTATGCCCTAGCAGAGGAGTCTGACCTCTACACTGCAATAGATGTAGTAAGGGATGAGGCAGAAAGAGAAATTGTTTCCAGGAAAAATAGAAAAAATACAATGATGAGGCGGGGTGCGGCGAGACTAAAGGCTTTTATAAAAAGAATAGACATTAGAAAAAATAGATGAAAACCGGCAGTTTTAAACAGAAGGCCAACTGGTTTGTAGTAGGTTTTGTCTTTGGATGTATCTTTATTACTACTATTCTTTTATTTGCCATGGTCAAAGCTGAGGATAAAGCTGAAGCTCTGAGTTACGCAACAGGGGACTATAATTATTTTGTTAACAACTAGACTAATTTCTTTTGAAATCAGTATAATCCATTTCCTTTTTACCTTCTGGCACGACCCTTTCCAAAATCAATTCACCATTTTCCGCTCTTGCTTTTTTAACGACTATTCTTTTTCCTTTTTCAAAAAAATATGCTCTAGGCCAGTTATGGAATGCTCTTATCTTTCTTAAATTTAAATTAGGATTATCGTTTAAATTTAATAGTGCGTCTTCCTTTTTTATTTTTTTTGACCAAGTAACTTGATTTTCATCTTGAACCATTTCACTTATTTTGCCCGATGATAATTTTTCAAAAACTTGAGCTAAAAGATCCGCTCCTGTTTTCCAGAGTACTTCGGCGAGGTCTTTCTCATATGGTGGCCACTCAAAAGTTTTGACTTTCTCTTGAGAGATGATCGGTCCTGCATCTATTTTTGACCCTAACTTTATGATACTTACTCCCGTTTCATCTTCCTCTAGTATTGCACTGACAATGGGGCTAGGTCCTCGAAGTTTCGGCAGAAGAGAAGGGTGTATATTTAAAATTCCATATCTAGGTAAATTTAGAAGAGTATCTGGGATAATTTTGCCGTATGATGCAACAACGAATACATCTGCATTTTTACTTTTTATCTCTTCCTCGGCATTCTTGAGAGATTTTAATTGAAGCGATTGTATATTATTTTTTTCGGTCCAAACTTTTGCAGGGGGAGGTAAAATCTCCAAATTTCTACCTTGGGGTTTGTCTTCTCCAGTTACCACCACATTAGGAAGAAACCCCAACTCTTTCATCCTATCTAAAACGATAACTGAATCATCTCCTGTGCCAAAAAAAATCCAACTGATATTATTTTTTTGCATTTTGGGGTAGTACTTCTTCGACAAACTTAGCTTTATCTATAAACAATATCCCATCAAGGTGGTCTACTTCATGTTGAAATATTTGGGCAATGAGCCCAGATCCGCCACTAGAAAATTTCTTACCTTTTTCATCATAAGCTTCAATGAAAACCTTTTTTGATCTTTCAACTTTGCCATACAGATACCTAACCGACAGGCAGCCTTCTTCAACAGTGTTTTTCTCTTTAGATAGTTTTTTAATGACAGGGTTGATAAACACTGCATCCTGGAAATTTTTAGCTGTGGGTTTACCACCCTCATCTTTGCCTTTATTTTTTTCTTCAAACATTATCTCTTCCACTCTCTTCGAAACAATAAAGATTCGCAGGGGTACTCCTATCTGTGGTGCGGCTATAGCTACCCCGTCGTCCTGAGAGGCCAAAGCATTCTTCATATCTTTGATTACCTTCTTCGTTTTTGGTGTATTTATTTTTTCTACCGGCACGCTTTTTGATATTTCCCTCAAGACAGGGGATTCCTTTTGAAATATTTTTGGTGCCTTATTTTTCTCCATATTTATTTGATATTTTTACTTAAATTATCATAAAAGAGTGACTGGGTCTATTCGAACCATATACTGTGGAGGTAGGGCTTTTAGCTTGGAAAGTAGCTCGGGATCGACCCATTTTCCTCTCTCTAGAGATATAAGTCCATGAATAGAAAATTTTTTCTCTCCACCGGGATTCCAGGCATCAAAGACTTGCATATCGTACGGTTTCATAAACTCCAAAGCTTCGGCCATCTCCCTTTTTACAGAATTTTTCTCGCCCTCGAGGGTAATTTTTATATAAGTCGTAAATGGTGGATAGCCAATACTTTTTCTGTCATCAATTTCATCCCTATAAAAATCAACCAGGTTACCTTGCAGGGCATAATCAAAAATTTTTGTATTTTCTTGTCTGGTCTGAATTAACATATTTTTTTCAGTGATGGCTCTTAGGGAAAGAAGTATATGGAAAATTTTCTCATTTATCTGAAAATCGGGAATAGAAAAATAAGCGTCCATAGATACTACCGCAGTGTTTTCAATTTTCTGGTTTAAGTATGTCAAAGCCATCTCTGTGCCGAGCATCACACCTGTGCCGGAGTAAAACATGTCTCTAACCTTGACTGCTTGTTTGTGGGTTTTTATATGGTCCTTGTCAAAAATATATACTTTAGCCTTATGACCAAATAAATTTTCTACTTCTTCAAATACTCTCTCTATACCAATGCCAGAAGGATTCAATCTCCAACCACCGCAATGCTTGCACAGTTCCTTTGCCTCTCTTCTCTCCCCACAATGGTGACAAACAAAAAGATTGCCTTTGTTTGTGCCTTCCTTTTTTTTATACAAAACCACCGGTGCGCTACAATTTTTACAAGTCACTACTGTTCCACAGTCGCTACACATGGTAATAGGGAAAAGCCCTTTTCTTCCACAAAAAAGAAATGTCCTCTCATTATTCTCAATCGAATTCTTTATCAAATCCCTTAATTTATCACTAAAAATTTGAAACTCCTTTTTCTTCATATCCTGCGGCCCTCTCAAGTTTACTACTTCTAAAGTAGCTGGAGTCAAGCTTCTAAATTTCAATGGAGAAAGTTCGGCGTATTTTCCATTTTTCTCTTCCCACAAGGTCTCTACCCTAAGAAGATCATCTCCCAAAACTAGCTTTATGTTCATTTCTTTGGCCAAAAACTCTGCAGCCACTCTCACGTCTATCCAGGGCCTCGCCTGCATTTTGTAAGCTCTCGAACTTTCTCTGTCGATAATGATAGTGCCAAGATCATCTTTGGGTAAAGATAAAAATGAGCCGGTACCAATGAGTAAAAGCGGGTGATTATCTTGCGAGGCTTCCTTCCAGAGGCTAATCAGATTTTTTTTAGGTAAACCGGAGTGAAAAACTTTTGCATATTTTTCAATGCCTCTCTCCAGAACAGCTTTTGCGTTTAGGAGATCTTCTGTGGTTGGTAAGCAGAAAAAGACACTGTGGCCTTTGGCAAATTCTTCTCTAATTAAACTTTTGTAGGCGGCGTATCTCTCTTCGTTGTCAGATTGTATAAGGAGAGTTTCGTGAAAAGTTTCTCCCAAGTCTTTTGTTTTTTGGTAAGGCAAACTTTCACTTTCATCAAGTATGGCGTTTGGGATCAAAGCCGAGAGAACACTACCAATGGACGCGGCATTATAATCGGCTATTTTTTGGGCGGCTTTGAGAAAGGCATCGGAGAGAAATGATCTAACCTCAATATTTTCGACTTTTTTGATCGGGTAGGGCAGGGATCTTAACTTACTTTTAACATCTTCTGCTAACTCACTTTTGGTTACAAGACCGTATATGGTTTTTTTACGAATCGGGATGGAAACGATGGAACCGGTTGATATGTCATTTTTAGTAAAGTAAGTCAGGCTGTCTTTGGAGATTCCTCTCGAAATAGGTATGACAGTGACTATCTTCATGATTGGCCATTATAACAGAAGATTGGGCTATTTTTAGCTTTTTGCATTATTTTTAGTATCGGCTATTATAGGTGGGAATTATGGCATTTTTCTCAACAAAATTGGGCATAGATTTAGGAACAGCAAATATTCTGGTTTTTGTTCCTGGTCGAGGAATTGTTTTAAATGAGCCTTCGGTTGTGGCAGTTTCAGAAGAAGACAATAAAATTGTGGCAATTGGTCTTGAGGCCAAAGAGATGATTGGTAGAACTCCAGAATCGATCATCGCTTACAGACCGATGAAGGACGGAGTTATAGCTGACTACAGAGTAACCGAAGCCATGCTTCGTCATTATATAGACAAAGCTATGAGTCGTTGGAATTTTTCTAAACCCGAAGTTTTGGTTTCCGTCCCAGCTGGTGTGACTTCAACGGAGCGTCGTGCAGTTATTGAAGCAGCTATTCGTGCCGGAGCAAAAAATGCTTATGTGGTTAAAGAGCCAATTCTCGCTGCAATAGGAGCTGGTATTCCGATTCATGAAGCAAGAGGGCACATGATAGTTGATATTGGTGGTGGAACAACGGATGTGGCGGTTATCTCTCTTGGCGGCATTGTCTCATCGACTTCAGTAAAATGCGCTGGCAACAGAATGGATTACTCGATTGCTGATTACATCAAAAAAACTTTCAACTTGGCCATAGGAGACAAAATGGCCGAAGATATAAAAATTCAAATTGGTTCAGCAATTCCACTCGAGGAAGAACTTTCCATGACTGTAAAGGGTAGAGATTTTATAAGTGGCTTGCCAAGGAGTGTTGAGATGAAAACGAACGAGATTGTTAAAGCTGTGGCAAAAGACCTACGCGAAATGATAAAAGCTATCAAGGATGTCTTGCAAGAAACCCCACCAGAACTTTCGAGCGATATTATTGATCAGGGAATAATAATGACAGGAGGAACTTCGCAACTCCGAAATATGGCCGAACTAGTTTTTCGGAGAACCGGAGTTAAGGCAGTTGTGGCCAAGGACGCTTTGTACTGTGTTGCCAAAGGAACTGGTATTGCTCTTGAGCATCTCGATACATACAAGAAGTCAGTTATTGCTAAGCGGTAGTTGTTAGTATAATCTTCGGATAGAGAGGTGGCCAATGGTCATTGTCAGGACAAGTAACAGGAAGGGGTCGGTGGATAGGTGGTTTGGACCGTTCAACAGTACACCCGAAGCAGATGACGTTCTGATCGCAGCCGGTTGGAAGTGGGATTTCTCTGGCGGATTTGAACTCCATCTCGGTCGTGGTCAGGTCCTTTACGCCAGGATCTCTTTCTACAGTTCGACTCCTATGGGCGCCATACTCGAGCCAGTTGAGGCGCTTCCGAGAGCCATGGCTGCCTAGGGCAGAATTCCGGCGGGGGAACCCGCCGGTTCGTCTTTTTGTTATAATTTTCAAATGGAAGGTTTGATTAACTCTTATAAAAAATCTGGTCATCTTCATCACGCGTATTTTTTGATTGGGGATAAAAACCAGATTTATAAAAGTCTAATTTCCTTTTTTGAAAACGATTTAAAATTTAAGACATCTACTAATCCTGATTTTTGGTCGGGCGATTTTCATAATTTTTCTATTGACGATTCCAGAGTAGTTTCTGATTTAGCTGAGAGGAAGAGTGTTTTGGGAGGGGTAAAAATCTTTGTTATTAAAGCTGACTTTCTGACCACGGAAGCCCAGAACTCTCTACTTAAGACTTTTGAAGAGCCAACCGGGGATACTCACTTTTTCATCATCTCTCCCCAGGACTCTCTTTTACCAACTTTAAAATCACGAGTTTCGATAATTATTTTCTCTGGAATCGAAAAAAAAGGTGAAGCTATACTTTCCCTAAAACTTTCAAAAAGATTGGAGAAAGTTAAAGAGATAACAGATGGAATAAGCGATGAAGAAAAAACTAAGCAAGATGCCATTTCATTTTTAAACCAAGTTGAAGAAGAGCTATATAAAAAAGGGACAGAAGTATCAAGAGGGGGTTTACGAGTCTGTGAAACGACCCGAAGATCTCTGTATGACCGTGGTGCCCCAATAAAAATTATTCTAGAAAACTTAATGTTAAGTGTTTAATCTTGTGGTAAAATTGAAAAATGGCATACAATTTTTCACCTTTCAAGCAAAATATAAAAGAAACAGAAGAGTGGTTGAAAAAAGAATTCGCTGGGATTAGAACCGGCAGGGCTACCCCAGCTATTTTGGACTCAGTCAAAGTTGAGGCCTATGGCTCATTTATGTCCATAAGCCAGCTTGCCAATATTTCAGTTGAGGACGCCAAATCAATGAGAGTTAATCCTTGGGATGCTTCACAAATAAAAGCGATTGAAAAAGCTATAGCTACTTCCGACCTCGGTCTCTCGGTCGCTGTTGACGACAAAGGTGTTAGAATAACATTTCCCGAACTTACTTCGGAAAGAAGACAGTCTCTTATCAAGGTGGCCAAACAAAAACTGGAAGACGCTCGCATAAGGTTGAGATCTGAAAGGGAGAAAATTCAAAAGGATATAGAGAAACAAGAAAAAGAAGGTAAAATGGGGGAGGATGAGAAATTTCGTCTAAAGACTGAACTTCAAAAGCTTTTGGATGATGGTAATAAAAATTTGGACAGTCTTTTGGAGAAAAAGGAGAAGGAGATAAATGGATAGGTTTGGATTGTATCTTTTCATCGCTTCCCTCAAGTCTCCTGCGAGACTTTCGGCTGTCCTCGACAGCAATCTGTCAATGAGCCAAGCAAGCTTGGACTTTGACAGAGCCATGCTTGCGGTCTGCGGAGGCTCTGAAAAAATACAATCCAAACCTTTAAGTTAATAAATGATGTCAATAATTATTTTTCTAATAATCTTAGCAATACTTGTTTTGGTTCACGAGTTCGGGCATTTTATTGTTGCCAAAAAATCTGGAATACGAGTGGATGAATTTGGTTTAGGATTTCCACCGAGACTTTTTGGCAAAAAATGGGGTGGTACTTTGTACTCACTAAACATCATTCCTTTTGGGGGGTTTGTAAAAATTTTTGGAGAAGATCCACATGCGGAAAGCATTGAGCCAAGCCAAAGGAAAGTCAGCTTCTATTACAAACCAAAAATAATTCAAGCTGCTGTTCTGGTTGCTGGAGTTGCTTATAATATACTTTTTGCTTGGCTTCTTATTTCTTTCGGTTTTTTTACAGGTGTGCCATCTTCTCAGGGCTACTCACCTTTTGGTGAAATCAGTAACCCGAAATTGACTGTGACAGACATAGCTCCCGGCTCTCCAGCGGAAAAAGCTGGAATTCTACCTGGGGACGCAATAGAGAGAGTTTCTTCGAGTAGGTCAGTATTAATGGGAGAAGAACTGACAGCGGAAAATATAAAGATACTCGTTGAAAACAGTCCCGGACAAGTCTCCGTGATAATTTCGAGGGGAAGTAATTCTGCAAGGACAGTTAATCTAAATCCAGAAGAAAGTGTCTCACTCGGTAGAAAATTCATAGGTATATCAATGGATACAATCGGCACACTCAAACTTTCTTTCTTTAATTCCTTCCTCGAAGGGGCTCGTACAACTTTTTTCATAACCGAAGCAACGGTTCTCGGCCTTCTAGGATTTCTTTGGAATATTTTCACTTTGCACTCCGATTTCTCACAAGTAGCAGGACCAGTTGGTATTGCTGGAGTAGTAAAGCAGGCAAGCACTTTGGGGTTTTCTTACTTGGTCTCCCTCGTAGCTTTGATTTCAATTAATTTGGCAGTTATAAATCTTCTACCTTTTCCAGCTCTAGATGGAGGTAGATTACTCTTTGTTTTTATAGAGGCAATAATAAAACGTCCAATTTCGTCAAAAGTTGTTCGCTATTCAAATACTATTGGTTTTGTAGTGCTCATTATTCTTATGGTAGCTGTCACTACACACGATATTTTAAAACTGCTATAATGAATTTCGGAAAGAGAGTGGCTCTGCGTAATTCCGCGTTTGACGCTCCTCCGGGCACGCGGGCACTGGCAACGCGAAAAACTCTCTTACCAAGGGCTGGCGAAAGCTGGCCCTTCTCCATCTTTATTTTTTATTTTAAGGTTTATTTTGTCAGGATTTTAATGTATATTTATCTAAATGAGACAGTCACAACTTTTTACAAAAACCAGGAAGGAAGCCCCAGCAGACGAGACATCTAAGAATGCCGAGTTACTTTTGAGAGCAGGTTTTATAAACAAAGAACAAGCTGGGGTGTACTCGCTCTTGCCTCTTGGTCTTAAAGTAGTGAACAAAATAAAAAGCATAGTAGCAGAGGAGATGGAGACTGTTGGTTCGAAGGAAATTTTGATGTCCACTTTACAAAGCAAAGAAATTTGGGAGGTTACAGATAGATGGGATGACGAAAAAGTCGATGTTTGGTTCAAATCAAAACTGAAAAATGATAGTGAAATTGGTTTCGGTTGGTCCCACGAAGAGCCAATAGTTTCCCTGATGACGAAGCACGTCAGAAGCTACGAAGATCTACCCGTCTATGTTCATCAGTTTCAAAATAAACTAAGAAACGAAACTAGAGCCAAGAGTGGAATCCTGCGCTGTCGAGAATTTATCATGAAAGACATGTATTCATTTTCTTTAAACGAAGATGAACACAAGACTTTTTACGATAAAACAATTGAGGCTTATAAGAGAGTTTATGAAAGACTTGGTTTAGGTGATATTACCTTCGTCACATCAGCTTCTGGAGGATTTTTCACAGATAAATTCAGCCATGAGTTTCAAACTGTTTGTGATGCGGGCGAGGATGTTATTTATGTAAAGAAAGATAGGTCAATGGCTTTGAACCAAGAAATCTGGAACGACGAGATTCTAAAGAAAATGAATTTAAAAAAGTCCGACTTTGAAGAAAAAAAGGCTGCAGAAGTTGGAAATATTTTTACATTTGGCACAGAAAAATGTGAGAAAATGGGACTAACATTTACTGACAAAGATGGTAGTAAAAAATATCCTTATTTAGGTTCATACGGAATTGGTGTGACGAGACTGATGGGAGTTTTGGCTGAAATTTTTGGCGATAACAAAGGTTTGTTTTGGCCAAAAGAAGCTTCACCTTTCCAGGTTCACCTACTTAGGCTTGGGACAGGGGAGACAACCATATCTTTTGCGGACCAGTTTTATTCTGATCTAAGGCATGCTGGAATTGATGTTCTCTACGACGACAGAAATCTACACCCAGGAGAGAAATTTGCAGATTCAGATCTTATCGGAATTCCTGTGCGTTTTGTTGTTTCTGATAAAACAGTTTCTCAAAATAAAATTGAAGTGAAGTACAGAACTTCTTCAGAGTCAGATCTACTTTCTGAGGAAGAAGCCTTGAAAATTTTGAATTCCTAATAAAAACTTGCGCGTCGCCCGGGGGCGACGCGCGTGGACTACTTCACTTTTGTTGAGAGAGCTTCCTCAAACTTTATTTGCTCCGCGACCCGAAGCATAGCATGGTACTGCCGGCCCCGCTCCTCGACATGATCCTGGAACCGGGTTCCAAGATGGAGCCAGATATCTTTCGGGCTGCACTTGGAAAGCTTGATCATGGTCTTGAGTTTTACTTTTTCGATCCTGATCTTGGTTGCCTGCTCCAGCCACTGTCCTTTCTGACTCTCGACGAACTTGTAGGCTACGAGGGCGATGACCCATTCCTTTTTTCTTGTCAGTCCCCAGATTGAGAACTTACCCTCAGCGGGAATGAGTGGCCAAACACTAGCAAGTCTCGGATCAGTGAATCGTCGACTCAAGAATGTGTGGCCAAATATGCCCTGGGTCTTGAGAGAAAACTGGCCAGCACTATCGACAATTCCGCAGTTCCTCAAGGGATTAAAAAATGCTCCTACTCCGTAAATT
>CAYUID010000005.1:9485-13315 GCA_964444765.1 uncultured Candidatus Saccharibacteria bacterium | reverse complement strand
ATTTAGTTGCCAAAGTAAAATCTTGAACAGATTGTCAAAAAACAACAAATACATAGACAGCTTCTTCAACAATCAGGGATGCAAATACATCAAATAACACTTCTAATGCAGATGTGAATGTTAACCAACCACAAACGAATTGCGGAGGTGGTGGTGGCGCTGGAGGAGGCGGAGGAAGTGGAACACCGCCATCTTCTGGGGGAGGTGGAGGAGGTAACGGCCCTATCGTCGGCTCTTTTGGTGGCGGTAATGGTCCAATAGTTCCGCAAGTATTGGGTGAAAGTACTTCTACTTGCTACTATCTTCACGACTATTTGAGAAAGGATTTCAACAACAATCCAGTCGAAGTCAGAAAGCTTCAGGTCTTTTTGAGAGACTTTGAAGGTCATACAGATTTGCAAATAACCGAAGTCTACGACGATCAAACCATAAAAGCTCTGGACGAATTTCAATGGAAATATAAAGACGATGTTTTGACTCCTTGGGGACACACTGCTCCAACAGATTACACATATATTTTGACCAAGAAAAAAGTGAACGAGATTTACTGCAAGATGGCATTTCCCGTAAACGCCGCCCAACAAGCAGAGATAGATGCTCACAGAGCATTGTTCGAATACTTAAAGGAACATGGCGGCTCAAGCAATAACCCAGGTTCTGTAAATCCAAATAATGGTGGAGAAAACAATCCTTCAGGTGACAATACAGTTGGTGCAAACTCGGGATCGAATCCCGGTTCCTCAAGTCTCTCGACACTGGCTGGGGTTTCCTCAACAACACAGAGAATTGTTAGCAACATGACCGCAAATGTCATCTCTTCTGGCAAAAAAGTTGGTAGTATGGCCCTGGCTTTAATGGCTTGGCCATTCGGTTCTCTCTTTGGAGGAATTTATGGCAAGATGTCGCCGGATGGCGCGGCAAGCTATGGAGTACTTGGTCTCATAAACATAATTTTGGTTATCATTATTATTGTCATGTCTTATTTGTGGTATAGAGAAAGAAAAAATAATAAAAAGATAGAAGCACTGAACGAGGAGATAGATTTAAAATAATCAAAATTTAACAAAAGAAGAAACCCGCAATACGCAGGTTTCTTCTTTTGTACTTCCGATAAGCATTTGTATCACAGAGTATTTTTTAATGCAATCTTAAATTTCCATTTGCTACGATTTTTTGTGGATAACTCAAAATTTCTGGGTACAACATTAAATTTATATAGGCTGCGGCGGCAATCATTAAAGAATTATCCGTTGTTAGTGGTTTAACAGGGATTTTCACCACCAAACCTTTATTTGTTTTCTCAAAACTAAGAAAAACATTTCGCAAGGCCTTGTTAGCAATGACTCCTCCACCGACTATGAGAGTTTTAATGTTCATTTCACTCAAGGCTTCTTTTGTTTTCTCATACATAACATCTATAACTGCGTCTTCAAATTCTCTGGCCAAGTCAGCTTTCTCATCTTGACTGGCTCCTGTTATGTCTCCTTTGTGGTGATCTCGAATGTAGTATAAAACGGCTGTTTTTAGGCCTGAAAATGAGAAATTGAGATTCTTGGAGTGGAGCATAGGCCTTGGTAATTTTGCTACCTGGGGCAACTTCTTTTCCCGAGCATATTCTGCTAGTTTTGAAATTTCTGGTCCGCCTGGGTAGGGAAGACCGAGAAGCCTAGCCGCTTTATCAAAAGCTTCACCGACAGCATCATCAACTGTCTCTCCAATGACTTTGTATTTTCCCCAAGATTCTATTTCAACTATTTCTGTGTGTCCGCCAGAAATCAAAACTGCCAAAGCAGGAAACTCGATTTTTCTTTTATCTTCATTATCGACTAGAACCGAAGAGATGTGTCCTTCCATATGGTTTACTCCCATAACAGTAATATTCCAGAGTTTTCCCAAAGCGATAGCAAAACTTATACCGACCCACAAAGTCGGTTCAAGTCCTGGCCCAGAAGTTACGGCGATGACATCAATATTGGGTTTTTGAACTTTCTCAAAAAATTTCTTGAACGACCCAAATAATCCCTCTTCTCTTTCCAATATCTTTTCAATCTCTTTCCATAAATCCGTTTCTTTCGATATATCGTAAGAGACGAACATGTCGGCTTGTTTAAGGGTCTCAACTAAAAGTGGAGAGAGATTTTTGGCATGTTCTCTCTTGGCAAGCATGGGGTAAACCCCACCATATTCTTTATGAATAGAAATTTGAGAAAAAAGGGCGTTACCAAGTACTTTAAAATTTGGGGAGTCTAAATCTTCACTCGCTTCCACAACGCTAACAGCTGTTTCATCACAAGAGGTTTCAATTGAGAGGATTTTCATTGGTTTTCGAAAAATTTTAAAACTTCTTCCCAATTTATAACGCGAGTGACATTTTCAGGAAGAGCCCCTGCTTTATTCCATGGATAATTTCCAAATAAGAGACATGTTATTCCCAATTTTGAAGCGGCCTCAATGTGTCTCAGCTGGTCGTCGATTAGATATTTTGCTCCTATATTTTTAACTAGTTCACCTTTTGTAAGTCTAACGCTGCCTTTCTTAAGCTGATCAAAAAAACCAGTAAAAACTATATCGTCGAAAATATCAGAATAATATTTTTTAATCCATTCATTGGTTAACTGGGATATAGAGCTGCGACGAGTGGTTATTATTACAAGTTTGAAATTTCTTTTTAATTGTTCTAATGCTTCTTTTGCGCCCAAGATAGGTAAGTAAGCAGAGTGATGACCAGCTGCATGATATTCCAAAGCTCTGCCGTGTGTCTCTTCATGACTTATTTTCCACATCTCGGCCCAATGTTCTTTGTAATCATCAATGGTTAGATTGGTACCCCATCTTTTATTACTGTGCTCAATAAAAGCGACTGCACTATCAGAGATAACATCATCGATATCTACAACAATAATAGGTTTTGAGTTCATATATATTAGGCGATTTAGTGTGTGACCCTACGGGGAGTCGAACCCCGATTGCAGCCTTGAAAAGGCCGCGTCCTAACCATTAGACGATAGGGCCATTATAAACGGGGAGTCGATCCCTACAGGATCTGTACACCTTTTCTGTTTTTTATTCCGCAAAGCTAATAAAAAACTATCAAAAGTCTTGCGGTTGGGTCCCTTGCCCAACCTCACCCCTCTTTCAGCCCTGAAAGTCCTCTGTCATAACTCATTAGACGATAGGGCCAGAAACCGCCAAAACTATAGCATTTTTTTGGCAATTTGCAAAAAAATTATTGATCTATCCGTACCGTTGATGTTATAATTTATACATGCAATCCAAGTGGTACGAATCTAAACCTAAAGCAATTCTCTTAAGGAAAAAAGGTCGCTCAATAAAAGATGTTAGGAGAGAATTGGGAATACCTTTATCAACTTTGAGTGGGTGGTTTAAAAATGTTGAATTAACATTATTACAAAAACAGATTTTGAAAAGAAAACATGAGAAGGCCCTTGTTAAAGCGAGAAAGATTGCGGTTATTTGGCACAATAAACAAAAAGAACTGAGACTAAAAGAAGCAGAATCAAAAGCAGATGAGATTTTAAATAAAATAAAAAATAAACCTGAAATATTAGAGCTTACTTTAGCAATGCTATACCTAGGAGAAGGGTTTAAGAATGAAACTAGGACAGGTATTGGAAATTCTGATCCATTAATTTTAAATTTTTTTCTAAAAATTATTATAAATCTTTATAACATAGACATCAATAAAATTAGTTTCGAACTGCATTTAAGAGCAGATCAGGAACCTGAGGTTCTAAAAAGATATTGGGCAAAACACCTGGATGCTCCAATCAATAGATTTACTGGTCTAAATATGGAGAAAAGAACTATAA
>CAYUID010000005.1:6912-9475 GCA_964444765.1 uncultured Candidatus Saccharibacteria bacterium | reverse complement strand
ATATATTTGGAAAAAGTTTTGCGAAAAAACGATTAAAAATTTGGGCGGTTAGCTCAGTTGGTAGAGCGTTCGATTGACGTTCGAAAGGTCACAGATTCGAGTTCTGTACCGCCCACAAGTTAAGAGGATTTTTATTTCTAAATTTGGTATATTTTGTCTATATGGAAGAATCCCCATCTGGGAATATACCCCCATCTACTGAATCTCAACCAACAGAAAAAAGTTGGTATTATCTGTACGATGTCTTGATTTTATTCTCGGTTCTGGCTTTGTTGGTAAGTGGTTTGTATTTTTGGAAACACACAAAACTAAATTCTACTAAACTAGAAACTACAACCAAGGAGGATAGTCTTTCTGGTAATTTAACCATTCTCGAAAATCTAGCAACAAGTACTTCAGATAAAGTATATACAAATGTTCAATTCTCATTCGAGTTGGTTTATCCTCCAACTTGGAGGGTGGTGGATCGATCAGATGGCGTGGTGATTAGAAACTATTACAATCCTTTTGTAGATCTTCCACCAGATCATAAGGAGATCACGATCCGTTATTTAAAAAACAAAAACCCTGAAAAGTTAGATGTTAAAAAATGGTTTGAAAAAGATAAATCATTTTTTACTGTAAAATACGAAAAAACTCTATCAATAAACAATCTAAGTGCATTGGAAGTTTACTTCGAAGGAAATCTCCTTTCAACAAAACAGCCTTATAAAATATATGAATATCTGATTCCGAACGGTCAGGATATCATTATTGTTGATTACCAGTCGAGTGACGGTATTTTACCCAATCAGGTTGAAAGTATTATTAAAAGTATTAAGATCATCCCTTTTGACTCTAATAAATATTCAAATTTAATAAATTCAGAAACTCAAGAAATTATAGGAGAAGATAAAAATAGTAATGGAGTTTGGGACTACATAGAAAATTACATAAACACAAAATATTCTTATTCTGCAAAGATTAGAGCTGCAGGTTATCAATATGTTAAAGGTTTACAAAGTATGATGATTGATAATAGAGATGAAACCAAGGTTAATAAGGACTTTCAATTAGTGAATGGGGCAATAGACTGTTTCTTTTATATTGATGATAAAAATGCGCATGCAATTATGGGTGATATTGAGGCGGAACTTCTAAATACCAATGCCAGATCCATGGCTTATTTAAATGCAAATGGTCAAAGTATTGAAAGTATCGTGCATAATGGGTCGTATAACTTCAAGAATGGTTGTAACTTTGATTCAGATAAACTGCCAAATTAAAACATTAAATTTCTATCCACAAATTTGTTGACAGAAAATAAAGAGGGTAATAGAATATAGTTGTAGGTTGAGGTAGCAGGTTCTGGTGGTTGAGTGGTGTGCCTAGGCCATCATTCCCATTCAGGATCTCCCTCGATTCTACAACAGTTCTTTGGTTGCAGTTCGCCTCGGCAAACTGCAACACCCCCTCTGTCGAATGTTCGACAGAGCAATCCTTCAGAGCTTCGCCCTTCGGGTGCGAGGCTCTTTTCATTTATTTGGTGTGGAGAGTCATGTAAATATCCTCGAGAGCTCTAACAGCATCTCCTGAAGCAATGTTGTTTTGGTGGTAGAGAACATCTGTGGCGTCTCCGGCAGCCCAGACTCCAGGCACTTCAGTTTTCTGGGTTCTAGGATCTATTGGGATCTGGCCGATTGGGTTCAGTTTTATTAGGTCTTTAACAAAATATGTTGTCGGGATAAGGCCGATTTCAACAAAAATTCCTCCAGTTTTTATCTCCTCTTCTTTCCCAGTTTTTGCATCTGTGTAGACAAAAGAAGTGACAAAACCACCTCCTTTGACTTCCTTTGGAACAGCATTTGTTATGATCTTTAGCTTTGGATTTTGTTTCAGTTTTTCAATTGTCACTTCATCAGCTTTGAAATTCTCTGTTCTGTTTAAAATAGTAACAGAACTGCAATAAGCCAAAAGTTGTGCAGCTGACTCGAATGCGGCATTGCCTCCACCAATAACAACCACATCCTGACCAGCAAAAAGGGGACCGTCACAAGAAGCACAATAGGTCAGACCCTTGTTATCAAACTCTGCTGCTCCCGGAACCTCAAGTTTTCTTCGGCTACTACCTGTTGTAACCAAGACAGTCTTGGACTCGCAAACTCCCATGTCTGTTGTTACCTTGAAACCATCATTTATCTTTTCAACTTTAGCAACGGACTCCATTTTTATCTGAACAACATCTCCAGCATAAGCTTCCAAATGTTCTCTCAAATTTTTGGCTAGGTCAGGACCCGAGATTTTTACTGTTCCAATCCAGTTTTCTATACCTTCAGAGACGATTGATTGACCACCGAATTCTGGTGTAATAAGAAGTGTTTTTAATTTTTTCCTGGCCGCATAAACACCAGCCGCAACTCCCGCCGGTCCACCTCCGATGATTATTAGATCATAAGGACTCATGAATAATGAATTATGAATAAAGAATAATGATTAATTAGAGAATTTTTTTGAATTCTTAATCAGACAATTTAAAAACTTTTAACTTGTTATCAATCTTTCTAAAGCGAAATTAAATTCGTCT
>CAYUID010000005.1:0-6902 GCA_964444765.1 uncultured Candidatus Saccharibacteria bacterium | reverse complement strand
TTTATTGTCTTATTTTTTACTTCGTTTAGTGACCCATGGGTCAAGTAATAGAATTGTACTTTTTCTTTGTATGAGTGTCTACCAAATCCTTCAGCAATATTAGAAGTTATAGAAACAGACGCTCTCTGAATTTGCGAAGCTGTCCAAATTTCTCGCTTGTTGGGAATTTACTGGTAAGTTTGTATATATTCAAAACTAATTCATGACAAACTTTCCAAGTGTTTAGATCAGTAAAATCGTTAATTTTACCTCCATCATTATTCATAATTCATTATTCTTTATTCTACTTGAGTTTGGGTCTTCGGAGAAATGCTGGAACTGCGCCCCATTCATCATCTTCAACATCAAGTTTCTTGTCATCAGCAACTGGTTGGTTTGGAATCGAGTTATAAATTTTGCCTTTTTCTTGAGGAACTTCTTTTGATGTGCCAGGTACTTGAGAGGATTGGAATAGAGTTCTCTTTGTGAAATTTTCTGGGAAACTGGAAGCAATAACGGTTATTTTTACTTCACCCTTCTTTAGCTTATCGTCTCTAACTGTACCAAAAATGATTTTTGCGTTTGGATCAACAGACTCGGTGATAATCTTTGCAGCCTCTTGGATCTCAAACATTCCAAGGTCATCTCCTCCAGCAATTGAGAACAAAACACCCTTTGCACCGTTTATCGAAACCTCCAAAAGAGGAGAGTTTATAGCCATTTTTGCCGCTTCTTCGGCCCTCTTCTCGCCAGTGGCAGTACCTATACCCATAAGGGCAGAACCAGCGTCCGCCATGACAGCTTTGATGTCAGCGAAGTCGATGTTAATTGTTCCAGGGATTGTAATAAGGTCAGAGATGCCTTCGACCGCTGATTTCAAAACATCGTCACACATTGCAAAAGCATTTTTGGCTGTAGTCTCTTTGCTTATAGAAGAAAGTAGTCTGTCGTTTGGAATGACGATCATTGCATCAACAGCCCCACGAAGTTCCTCCAGTCCAACTTCTGCCACTTTCATTCTTTGCTGACCCTCAAAGAAAAATGGTTTTGTTGCAACACCAACCGTAAGTGCGCCCATTTCTTTTGCAATTCTGGCGACGATAGGAGCTGCACCAGTGAATGTTCCTCCGCCCAAACCACCAGCGATGAAAACCATATCGGCACCTTTGACTGCTTCCTGAACTTCTTCTTTTGTTTCTTCAACTGCTCTTTTGCCAAGTTCAGGATTCATGCCAGCTCCCAAACCTCTAGTTAGATTTTTGCCGATGTGAATTTTCTTTTTTGCTAAAACGTTGTGAAGGTCCTGCGAGTCTGTGTTTACGGCGATGAAATCTACTCCTTTGACCTTTGAATTTATCATGTGGTTAAGGGCGTTCTTTCCTGATCCACCGATTCCGAGGACTTTTATTCGTGCGAAGGCTTCAACATCTGGTTTTATCTGAGGCATGATTATGTGTAATTTTGCTTTAAATCTGCGTAATTTGTAGAGTGAGTATATCAGAAAAGAATTCAAATAAAAACAGTTGACACTGGAGACTAAAATGCTCCAGTTTTAGAGGGAAAATAGGTGAAAAATGACCAAAACTAGGGCAAAAATTGCTTTATCCAACTGAAAATTTTATCGGTCCCGCGATGCATCGTGTGTTTCAATCCAAGGTTAGTTTTTTCTTCTTTTGAAAGACCGAGCATGCAGAGTCCATAGGCCACAGCCCAAGTTGAATCTCTCATACTATTTTTCTGCTCACTCAAATTTAGTGTGGCGATTCGGCTTGGGAGTTTGAGTGCTGCTTTTGCAAAATCTTCAATGGTTCCGATACCTCCACCTCCGCCTGTTATGAAAATGCCTGCTGGTAAAAGTCCGTTTCGGCCAATTTTTTTCAAGTGGTTATCTATAAGCTCGAACATATCATAAAGTCTTGCCGAAATTATCTCCTCAAGTTTTTTCTTCGGAAAAGAGCTCGAACCAATGCTTCCGATTTTCAAATTTTCTGCTTCCTCGAGGGGAATTTTCAATCCAAGAGCAATGTCATTTGTAATATCTATAGAGCCGATAGGGAAGACTTCGAGAGAAACTGGAATGTTGTTTTCAAAAACAACAATAGAGACAGTCTCTGATCCAATGTTGGCCAAAACACAACCAGCCATTTTTTGTTGTTTGGAGAGAGTGACGAAAGAGGCGGCGATGGGTGAAGCCAAAACATCTATAACTTCTATGCCAGCCTCTTCAACTGCTTCCATGAGGTCGTTTAAATGTGGCTCGAGGCAAGTTATAAAAAGCATTTTGACTTCGAGTTTTGTGCCTTTCATACCGACTGGAGTTTTGGCTATTACCTGCTTGCCATCTATTTTGTATGAGAGGGGAATTGAGTGGAGAATTCTGTGGTTTTGAGTTACGGTCACGGGTAAGGAGTCTTCACAAATTTTTGCCGCCTTTTCTAAGTCGAGTTCAGAGACTTCTTGATCAGCTCGGCTGATTATTGTGCTGGCTGATCCAGTCACGGATGATAGACCGATGCCACCAACAGAAATAAAAGCCTTGTTTATTTTTACTCCAGAAACTTTTTCCGCGATTCTGACTGCGCTTCTTATGCTTTCTATAACGTCACTCGTATTTATGATGTAGCCATGTCTCAAACCCTTTGATTCTGTCAGTCCTGTGCCAATTATTTTTGTCATCTGCCTATCTTTTTCTCTGACGAGTTCGGCCACAACCACTTTTACTTGGTATGTTCCGATGTCTATTCCAACTGCAATGTTGCGTGCCATTATTTATGGTCGGTTTTGGAAATCTCGCTCTGGCATGGTTATTGTGGGCCTTGGGAGCGCGACGGCGCGAGCACGAGGAATTTTTCAGTAGAAAAATATCCGTGCCCGGAAAAACCATGACAGAAAAGAGATTTCTCTGACAGAATTATATGCTGAATTTTCTTCGCAATTTCTCTTCTGCTTTCTCCATTCTACTACCGTGTTCCATTCCTTTCAAATGCATTAATCCGTGGATAAATAGGAAAGCTGTAAGGTTTGAGAAATTCCTGCCAAATTTTTTTGTTTGTTTCCTCAAAACGCTTGGTGTTAAAAATATTTCTCCACTTTCTTTGTCCAGAGAAAAGCTCAAGACATTTGTTGGTTTGTTTTTACCTCGATATTTATTGTTTAGGTTTTTTGAAGTACTCTCTCCGACAAAAACCAAAGAAAGAGAGTAATTCTTGCCCATCGAGGCATTTTTTATTGCCTGAAAAGGCACGCTAGGCAGCGTGCTTTTCGTTTTATTGGTTATAGAAAACTTATCTAACATTTTTACTTTCGGCCCTTTGTGTATTCGATCATTTTGCCCATCTTTATCATTTCAGCCACCTCCTCTCGTCTCTTCAGGACTTTCAGAGTCTTCTTTTTCTTTACGTATTCTGATTGTTTTCTGGTTGAATATCTTATGCTTCGAACGCGAGGTAAAACCCCAGAACCCTGGACTTTTTTGGTAAACCTTCGGATAAGGTTCAAGTTATTTTCGTTGCCAACTTTTACTACCTCTGCATTTATCATAGGTTTACAATCTAACACAAAGCCATATATTGTTCAAGACGAAAGGAGGAGCTACTTTTTAGAGACGTTTTTGAGAAATTCTGCGAGCTGTCCTACCGGCACAGTTTCCTGCTCTCTGGTTGTTATATTCCTGACAACCACACTATTCTCAATCGCTTCCTTCTGGCCCATTATGAGAACGTGACTGGATTTCATGTATTCGGCGCCAGAAAGCTGCCCAGTGATTTTGTCTTTTGTTATGGAATGATGAACTGGGATTTTGTTTTTTCTTAACATTTCAACAATATTCAAGGCTTTCAGCTTGGCTGTGCCTCCAAGTTGAACCAAATAGAAATGAGGTTTTTTGACATTTTTTACGGCAATTTTTTTCGATGGGACTTTGTCTTTTTTAATCATTATAGTTACGCCCATAGATGGAATTTCTCTTTTTGCTCCGAGTTTTTTGGCTAGGCTGTTGTATCTGTAGCCGTAGGCCAGGAGTTCTCCATCCTCATCTTTTTTCTCGCTTATTTCCCTTATCTCAAAAACAGTGTAGGAGGCGTAAAGTTTGTTGGAAAGCAAACCACCTTTTATTTTGTAAGGTGTTTCAAATGTTTCCAAGCTCTCCAGAACTTCCCTAAAATGTGCTCTACTGATTTCGGAGAGGGAGCCGATGGTCTGCGGAGCGTTTTTCATGAATTCTTTTGTATCTTCGCCAGAATTTTTCAAGATTGAATAAGGGTTTTTCTTGAATTCTCCTCTGGTTTTGGCGCTGATCTCACCTCCATGTTTCCTGAAATGCGAAGCCAAGTCTCTTTCAAATTTATTTATAGATTCTTTGTCTCCAATGCTGTTTATATCTATAAAAAGATTTTTGTAGCCCAAATCTTCCAAAATAGCCAAAGTGCTTTTTATGATGAGAGCCTCGCTGGTTGATTTGTTGCTGCCCATTATCTCTAGCCCGTACATTTCAACCGATGGTTTTTTCTTTGTCGAGGCCCCGTGAAGAGGTTTTTTGTAGTGAAAGGAAATAGGTTGGTTTTGAAGATCCATCCTCTCGTTTATATACCAACGTGTCAGGGCAATTTTTTCCTCTGCGTCACCATAATGATCAAAATTTCTAAATTCTTTCGATTTATGCACATCCTCGGAAGTTATATGAGGTGGTTTAACAACAGAAAAACCATAATGAATAGCAATCTCTCCGACTTTATCACAAAACTCTTCGAAGTATTTGCTAGCTTTCTTCTCTTTTGTCCGGGCCATGTTTACTTCTGGTCATTACCTGGTAAAATTCCTATTTTGCCAAGAGGGAAGAGTCTCAAAACAGGCTCACCAAGCAGGAATTTTTTGTTCAGTGGTCCCCAAAATCTAGAATCAAAACTTTCAGCTCTGTTGTCTCCCATGACAAAATACTCACCATCTTTCAGTGTAACTTTCATATTGTCTGCTGATTTGTGCAAGACATAAGACTGATCAACGTCAAATCCCTCTGGATGGTCTTTGTTTATTATTGTGACTTTGTCGTCTTTAACAACAACAGTTTCTCCAGGAAGTCCGATTATTCTTTTTATAAAACTTTTGCTTGTGTCATTTGGATATTTGAAGACGATAACAGAATTTCTTTCTGGTTGTTTGAAATCATAAGAAAGTTTGTCGACTATTAAATAATCTCCTGTGGCAAAAGTTGGATCCATTGATCTACCATCAACAAGGTATGGTTCGGCTATGAGAACTCTGAAAGGTAGAACTATACCAAAAGCGATAAGACCAAAGATAAAAATCTCCTTCAGTATCGTTTTTATTGTATTTTTTGTAGAGTTCCTTGTCTCACCAGGATTCATCGCCCCTAAATTAGATTTTTCCTCCATAATATTTCGTAAGTATACAGACAACTCGCGTTTGACACAATGCCACTAAGTATTAGGTAATGACAAAATCTCTTTCTCCCCATAACTTTTCTGGGCCACGGATATTTTTCTGCTAGAAAATTCCTAGTGCTCGCGCCGCCGCGCTCACAATGACCCAGAAAAATTATGGCTCAACGAGATTTTTATGCTAAAGTGACGTTATGTCATATATTGTCGTCGGTCTAGGCAATCCAGGAGAGGAATACTCTAATACAAGGCATAACACTGGCCGTTTTCTGGTCTCTCTTTTGGCCAATTCCGTTGGTGCAGAGTGGAAAACTGATAAAAAGTTGAACGCTGACGTAGCTAAAGCAAAACTCGGCAAAACTACACTGACTTTGCTCCTGCCAAATACTTTTATGAATAATTCAGGAAAATCGCTCAAGCCTCTGGTTAAAAGTCAGAAAGCTGCTGAAAAAGTTGTAGTTATTTACGATGATCTTGGTTTAGAGTCTGGCAGATCAAAAATTTCTTTCAATAAATCTTCTGGGGGTCACAAAGGTTTGGAGTCAATAATAAAAGCGCTGAAAACAGAAAAGTTTGCACGGATTCGTGTCGGGATTTCACCAAAGAAAAAACCAAAAGGGGAGGAGGCGGTTCACAAAGTCATAATGGGCAAATTTAAACCAGAAGAGCTCACTTACCTAAAAAAACTTTCAAAAAAAATCGAAGAAGCACTGGAAGTTTGGGTTTCCGGCGGAATCGAGAAAACAATGACCATTTTCAACCAAAGTTAGATGTGCTAGTATCCTTTTTGGAGGTTTGAAGCATGTGTATGAATCCAGTTCCGCATTCAGCGGACTCCCGGTTCACCAAGAAAGAAGTACCTGTGCTTGTGGAGGCTCGCTCTCTCACAGGGCCTCAACAGGAGAGAATGCAGGTCGTTTTTCCCACAGCTACCAAGGCATTCAATGGTCTCGGTCTTTTCAGTCGCCGACACGGCAGAGTTCGGGCCGTGTTCTATAAAGGCGACGGCAAGAAGTGCCTCGAGATTGTGGGGGAGATCAGCACACCGTTGTTCTGAAGTTCCAACGAAAATGGGTGGCTCCGATGAGCCACCCATCATCTATATCTAAAATTGTGATTTATTCGACAAAAATCGAGGACGTGAAGAAATATTTACAATCCAATCTATTTCTCAACGAAGCTAAGGGTCATCTTCTGCTCTTTCGCATCAAACATAGTGATCTTAAATTTGTAGCTTTTACCTAGTTCTAGTTTGTCATGAAGAATCTGGTCTGATCCGAATTCTGAAATATGAACCAATCCAGCAATACCTTCTTCGATCGAAGCCAGCGCGCCGTGTTTGTTGAATTTTATAACTACACCATCAACAACATCATCTTTTTTATATTTTTCTGCGGCTTCTTTCCATGGATTTTCTTTCAAAGCTTTTATCGATAAGGAAATCTTACCTTCTTTTATTTCAATGACTTTTACTTTGACCTTCTCGCCAATGTGAAAGAGTAGTTTTGGATTTTCAACCAGTGCCCA
>CAYUID010000004.1:0-15487 GCA_964444765.1 uncultured Candidatus Saccharibacteria bacterium | reverse complement strand
CTCCTCACGCTTGGGATTTTGCGGATCGAATTTTTGAATTTATTTCTTATATGGCTATCGACGAGAGTGCGAACTTGGCATTAGAGAGGGGAGTCTATAAAAATTTCCCTGGCTCGGAGTGGTCAAAAGGAAAAGTGCCAATCGACTCTATTGCAACACTAGAAGAGAGTCGTGGAAAAGAGTTAACAGTTTCAAAAGGCAGTAAACACAAGGGATTAAACTGGGATATTCTTCGAACAAAAGTTTCAAGGGGAATGAGGAATGCAACGCTTATGGCTGTTGCACCAAACGCAAACATAGGATTACTTGCCGCCACCACTCCAGGAATTGACGCTAGATTTGCTCAAGTTTTTTCCAGAAATAAAATTTCCGGAAAATATTTGGATATAAATCACAACTTGGTTAAAGATTTGAAGAACATGGGAATCTGGGGTGAGGTCAAAGATGCGATCATCGAACACCAAGGAGACATAAGTAATATCCCCCTTATTCCTCAACATATAAAAGATGTCTACAAAACTTCTTTCACCACTTCTCCTTTTGCATATATAGAAGTAGCGGCTAGAGCTCAAAAATGGGTAGACCAATCACTTTCGAGAAATATGTATCTCGAGACAAGGGATGTTGATGAGACGATGAAAATTTATGCAACAGCTTGGGATAAGGGTTTGAAGTCAACGTATTATCTCCATATGAAGCCAAGACACACCGCCGAGCAATCGACCACGAACGTTAACAAGGCGGTAAAGATAGGAAAGATTGGATTCGGTGCTTTAAATTTCGCTTCCTCTCCAGCTTTTTCTGCTCCACTTCAAAAATCTCTGGCCATACCAGAGCCAGAAGAGGCAAAAAGTGAGCCACTTTTTATCCCACCACCTGTAAAAGCCGAGCCGGTTGTATCAGAGGTCAAAATATCCCAACCTACACCAACTGTTATAAGCGAAGAATTAGTTAAAGAAGCAGTTAAAGTTATAAATGCAGAGGAGGAGCCCATGGTTTCCGTCAGAATAAATCACTCCGAAAATAATTCTCCAGTTGTCGGACCAGAAGATCCAGCAGAGGACGAGGGGAATGTTTGCATAAGTTGCCAATAAAATGGCAAAAATAGAATGGAATAAAGTAACCTGGTATTCCAAACTTATAGTGGTTGTACTATTTTTAATAGTTTTTACGGTAGGGTTTTATCTTGGTAGGCAGTGGCTTTTTTCAACTCCGTATTATTTGAAGGGGGAGTCAATCGATTGGGAAAACAAATGTGACTATATTGGTTCTCTGCCAGAGCATAGCCAGTGTTCTTTCAAGCAGTGGAAAGTTTTGGATGAACAAGAAAAAGCAGTATTTAAAAAAGTATATGATAAGGCCAAAACAGAGGACAAAGATAAACTAAAGACAAGCGAATATTACTGGACATTTTTTGGTGACTCGAGTTGCCCGGTGGCCAGTAACGGCACCATAAAGAATATGAAAGGGGATGATTATGAAATACTTACTTATGATTGTTACTCCTTCATCACTGTTCAAAGAATTCACCAATTACAATCTGGGATTTTTCCAACACAAGTTATGGTAAAAACTAATTGACCGATTTTAATAATTCTGTAAAATTAGTAGTCACAATTATTAATAAGAGAAAAATCAAATGTCACTCATAGGCAAACCGTCTCCGACAGATATGAATCTTCACCCACTAAACTACAAGTGGGCATACGATCTTTACAACCAGGCAGTTAGAAACACTTGGTTTCCTCATGAGATTGCCTTAAAGGAGGATTTAGAAGATGTGGCAAAGATGACAGAAGATGAAAAGCACGCGGTGAAATTCCTCATGGCTTTTTTTAACCCAGCGGAACTTATCGTGAATCGTTCAATTGCCTTAGGAATTTACCCATATCTTAAGAGCCCGGAGTGTCACTTGTATTTGGCAAAGCAGATGTGGGAAGAAGCTAACCACTGCGTGGCTTTTGAATACGTGTTAGAAACCTTTCCTTTCAACCGAGAAACTGTTTTCAACACTCACCTCGAAGTTCCAAGTATGATTGCCAAAGAGGCTTTCATAAATAAATACATGCAGAGGATGACAGACGATAGGCTAGACATCTCAACAACTGAAGGCAAAAAAGATTTTATAAGAAACTTGGTTGCTACAAATATTGTTATGGAGGGAGTCTGGTTTTACTCCGGATTCATGGTCGCACTATCTTTCCGCCAAAGGAATCAACTTCGAAATTTTGGCTCGATGATAAATTGGGTGCTTCGAGATGAATCTCTTCACTTGAAATTTGGGATCAATCTAGTTCACCATATTTTGGAAGAAAATGTCGATCTTTTGACGGAGGAGTTTGCTGCAGAAATAAGAAACATCGTCATAGAAGGCGTTGATCTCGAAGTAAACTACAACAAGGATCTCTTTCCACACGGAATTTTGGGATTGAATGCTGACTATGTAAATCAGTACGTACAATATGTTGCCGACAGACGTCTCCAAGAACTAGGAATGCCAAAATACTACAACGCCACAAATCCAGCCAAATGGATGTCAACAGCCACTGATGTTTTTGAACTAGTTAATTTCTTCGAATCCCAGAATACAAGCTACGAAGTCGATTCCCACGCTTCGACCAAGAAGCCAACCCACACTGAATAACCTCCTTTTTTTAGGCTACTTATTTGATATAATTTAGTCATTATTCACATTTGTAATTTTTATCTATGGTTAGAGTCGCTATAAATGGTGCGGGCAGAATTGGGCGAGCTTTTCTTAAAATTGCTCACGAGAGGAATGATGTTGAGGTTGTAGCCATGAATGATTTGGGCAACATAGACAACATCGCCTATCTTTTGAAGTACGACACGGTTTACGGTCCAAGTGGATTTGAAGTGAAAGTAGGAGATGACAAAAAATCTCTTACAATTGATGGTAAAAAAGTAGCTTTTCTCTCCGAAAAAGATCCGGTCGATCTTCCTTGGAAAGATTTAGATGTTGATGTGGTTGTTGAATCGACGGGCTTCTTTACTTCATACGATAAAGCTCGAGCTCATGTTAAAGCCGGAGCGAAAAAAGTGGTTATAAGCGCTCCTGCTCACGATAATGCTTCTGCCGCAGACGAAGGCACGATTTTAATTGGAATAAATTGCGATACATTAAAGGAGAAAGTAGTGACATCAAATGCTTCTTGTACGACAAACGCAGGCTCGCCAGTTTTGGAAATTTTAAGAAAAACTGTTGGTATAGAAAAAGCTGTTCTTAACACTGTTCACGGCTATACTGCCAGCCAAAGTATTGTGGATGGGCCAAATGCCAAGGATTGGAAAGAGGGCAGAGCCGCCGCCCAAAACATCGTGCCTACTTCTTCTGGTTCAGCTATTGCCACTACAAAAGCTATCACTGAACTTGAAGGAAAATTTGATGGAATGGCCATGCGTGTGCCGATCCCTGCTGGATCAATTGCTGACATAACTTTTATTTCAAAACGAAACACTAGTGTTGAGGAGATAAATCAGATTTTGAAAGACGCCGCCAACGACAAACACTGGTCAAAAGTTTTCTCGGTTACAGAAGACCCGATAGTTTCATCTGACATTGTTGGCAGCAAATTTGCTTCGATTGCAGATTTGGGCCTAACTCGTGTCATAGATGGAAATCTGGTCAAAGTCATGGCTTGGTATGACAACGAAATGGGTTACACATACTCTCTCATGGAACATGTGATGAAAACTGCTTCATTTTTATAAAATGAAAATTTATATTGGTTCAGATCACGCTGGGTTTTTGATGAAAAAAGAGCTGGCTACATTTCTGGCAAACGATGGTCATGATGTATATGACTGCGGCCCCTTGGAATACAAGCACGATGATGATTATCCTGACTATATTTCAGTGGTGGCAGAGCATGTCTCAAAGGAGCCACATTCAAAAGGCATCGTCTTAGGTTTTTCTGGCCAGGGGGAGGCTATTGTGGCCAACCGTTTTTCAAATATTCGCTGTGCTGTTTTTTACGGTGGCTCAAAACACGTTCTGACCCTTGCTAGAGAGCACAACGATTCAAATATTCTCTCCCTTGGCTCAAGTTTTATTACAACAAGGGAGGCCAAAAATGCTGTCATGCTCTGGCTTCACACTAAGTTTTCAGGAGATGAGAGACATAAAAGGAGAATAAAGAAAATTGAACAGTATGATTAATTTTAAATTTCTTTGTCAACAAGAACTTTTTAGAGACACAAACTTTTCCAGCGAAAAGTTTGTTCTGGTCCTCGGCCTTGATTCGTCAAGATGGGGTGCCTTGACTAAACCTTGCTCAAGACCTGCGGATGCTCCAAAAAGTTCTTGTCTCAACGAAATTTAAATTTATGACATGAAAGAATTTTTAAGACCAACAAAATTTAAAATATTACTCCCAATATTTTTAGTCTTAGCCTTTATCGTTTTACATTTTTTCAAGGCTATTGCCTCCATCGATTTTGTGGTTGAACTATTATATTGGCCTTTGTCCTTGTATTGGCGTCTTATTCTACCGGCTCAACTTGGAACATTAATTCTATCGACTTTCGCGCCATGTTATCTAAAACATGGATTTAATTGTTTTTTGGATCGATATTTTTTAGTATACTACTTTGAAATTTCGGATATAGTAGTAATTTTTATATATTACTACTTTATAGCTTCTATATTGAGTTATTTATATAAAAAATATAAATCATGATTGAAGTTGTTCCAGCTATAATTCCGGAAAGTAGAGAACAATTGGAGATGGAAATTTCTAAAGTTTCTTCTTTTGCTGAATTGGTTCAGGTAGATATTTCTGATGGAATTTTTACTCCGGTTAAAACATGGCCATACAATGGAAAAGACAAGGATTTTTTTGAAGAATTGAAAAATCAAAACATTGGATGGCCAAAATGGGAGGACCTTGATATAGAGCTTCACCTCATGGTTGTCTCACCTGAAAATGTTTTGGCAGATTGGATCAAAACAGGTGTGAGCGCAGTTGTTGCACATGTTGAGGCTACAAAGGATTTTCAAAAAGTTATAGATATCTGCAAAGATAATGGAGTAAAGATCGGGATTGCCATAAAACCCTCTACAGATAACTCGAGCATCCTTCCATTTGTAGATCATGCAGATTTTATTCAAGTTATGGGGTCTGATAATTTGGGTAGACATGGAGAAAATCTCGATCCCAAAGCTGCCCTAAAAATTAAGTCTTTGCAGGCACTTTACCCGGAGCGTATAATTGCTATTGATATTGGGGTAATGGAGGATACGGAGGATCTTCTGGTTTCTTCAGGTGCGGATAAATTAGTATCTGGTGGGGCAATTCTAAATGCCGCTAATCCTGAAGAAGAATTTAAACGTCTAGAACACTTCAATGACAAATAATCTAACAGATGAAAAAGTAAAGTTTCTCGAGGATAAGGCAAGGAACATCAGAGTCTCTATAATCGAGATGCTTGTCGCCGCTGGATCAGGGCATTCGGCGGGGCCACTCGGCATGGCTGATATTTTTGCCACACTTTACTTTTTTATCTTGAGACATGATCCAAAAAATCCAAAATGGGAAGACAGGGATAGGGTAATTCTCTCAAACGGACACATAAATCCTGTTCTCTACGCAACCATGGCTCACGCCGGGTATTTTCCGGTCTCCGAGCTTCTTACCTTGAGAAAATTTGGCACAAGACTCCAAGGTCATCCTCACAGGGAGTATTTGCCTATGCTTGAGACTTCCTCTGGGCCTCTAGGCTCCGGCCTGTCCCAAGCAGTTGGAATGGCTATCGCCGACAGGATGGATAGGGGCAAAAGCTCGGATAGGTTTTTTTATTGCCTCATGAGTGATGGGGAACTAGACGAAGGTCAATCTTGGGAGGCTGCACTCCTTGCCGGAAAACAGAAACTTGGAAATCTCATAATTATTTTGGATAGAAATAATATTCAGATAGATGGCTACACGGAGGATATCATGCCACTCGAACCACTTTCTCACAAATTCGAAAGTTTTGGTTTTCATGTAGAAGAAATATATGGCCATGATTATAGGGCCATAGTCGAAGCGGTCGGAAGGGCCCAAGCAGTTTTTGATGGTCCAAGTATTATCATTGCTCGGACAATTCCAGGCAAAGGCGTTTCTTATATGGAGAGGGATTATAAATGGCATGGAGACCCACCGGGTATAATGGATAAACCGGGAGAGCCGCCAAAAGATGAACAGGTAAAGATTGCTTTACACGATTTACGCACCCTAGGAGGACAAATTAAAAGCGAACATGAATAACATTTCATCATATTATTTTTTAAGACGCTCGATTTTCCAACGAAAATCTCGCTCGGTCTTCGACCACAATTTGTCAATGAGCCTCTCGACAAGCCCGAGGACGTTGACAAAACCATGCTTGCGGTCTGCGTATGCTCAAAAAATAATATGATTTCAAATATATGATAATTGTTGCACCATTTATATTTTTTGTTTATTTAATTCTTAAAAAAATATTCAATCTTAATTCACACCTCTGGATTTTTATTGTAGGTCTAATTGTAATATTAGGATTTATATTGTTTGCACTCTTATCTCCTACTGGTGGACTGGTTACTATATACTATTTAGATTATCTTTCAATAAAAATAAACAATATAATTAGGATATTAGTAATTCATTAGAATTATAGTTAAGATGATTAATCCTTCTCAAAAACTCAATCCAAATATTTTTGATAAAAAAGTCGACCAAGTGCCGATCAGGCAGGGTTTTGGTGATGGCTTACTTCTAGCTGGTGAGAAAAATTCTCAAGTGGTTGGACTCTGTGCAGATCTAACTGACTCAACCAAAATGAATGCTTTTGCTAAAAAATTTCCTGAAAGATTTGTTGAAATCGGTGTAGCAGAGCAAAACCTGGCCTCTGTTGCTTCCGGCATGGCCGCCATGGGCAAAATTCCTTTTATATCTAGCTACGCTATGGTTTCACCTGGTAGAAATTGGGAACAGATAAGAACGACTATCTGTTACAACGATAGGCCTGTAGTCATCGCTGGCTCCCACGCAGGAGTTTCTGTTGGTCCAGACGGTGGAACGCATCAAGCTATTGAAGACATTGCCATTGTGAGAGTAATACCGAACATGGTTGTTATTTCTCCTTGCGATCATATTGAAGCAAAAAAGGCTACCTTGGCAGCAGCAGAGTTAAAAAAACCCGTTTACATAAGGTTGGCTAGAGAAAAAACTCCAGTCATTACGACAGAGGAGAGTCCATTCGAAGTTGGAAAGGCTCAGCTTTTGTACGGAGAAGAAAAAAGTAAGGCTGATGTTGGGATAATAGCCACAGGAGCCCTAGTCCACAAAACTCTAAAGGTAGCTGATGCTTTAAGTAAAGAAAATATTTCTGTCAAAGTTTTAAATATTTCAACAATTAAACCACTGGACGAAAATGCACTTTTAAATTTAGCCAAAACTTGTGGAGCGATAGTCACTGTCGAGGAACACCAAATAATCGGTGGTTTAGGCGGAGCAGTTTCTGAATTTTTATCTCAAAATTATCCTGTGCCGATCGAGTTTATTGGAGTCAAAGGTAAATTTGGCCAGAGTGGAAAACAAGAAGAACTTTTAGAACATTACGAAATGGGAGAGTCTCACATAACTTTTGCAGCAAAAAAAGTCATCGGTAGAAAAAAATAAAAATGGACAGGCCAGAGATAAAGAAAGGCAGGTATCAGCACTACAAAAATAAAAAAATGTACGAAGTTCTCGGTTTGGCTTTACACACCGAAAACGAAGAATGGTTAGTCCTCTACAAACCTTTATACGAAAATGATGCTGCAGAACTATTTGTTAGGCCTTATAAAATGTTTGTTGAAGGAGTGAAAGATCCTGAAACCGGGGATACAGTCCCCAGATTCAAGTATTTAAAATAACTAAATTTTCTTTAGCTTATAACTCTCTGGAGCTTTTGAAAGGTATTCTTCCAATTTCTCTTTTGAGAGAAGTCCTTTTTGGGCGCCGACTTTTTGGACAACTGACATGGAGTTAATTGGTGCCCAAATCAAAGCATCTTCCAAACTTTTACCCATAGCCAGGCAAGAGACGACTGTTGAGGCAAAAGCGTCACCAGCACCAGTTCTCTCAAAAGGGGTGTGGGGGTAAATTGGTATAAACCAATAACTTCCATCCCTGTAGGCATAAGCCCCCTCAAACCCATCTGTGATGACAATAGTTTTTGGGCCAAGTTTGGACATGCCATAGAGTAGAATTTTCAAGTCTCTGGATTTTTCCTTCAAAATATTTTGAGCCTCCTCGACATTACAGAAAAATATCTCGCTTCTTTTGTAAATTTTATCCAACTCATCCATGCCCATTTTGATTTGGAAGGTTCCCGGTTGAAAAGCCAGCTTTACATCAGGATGATTATCCAAATAATTCGAGATCTGCATTTCAAAATCAAAGGTGTTATCGCCAAGGGAACTCAAATAAATCCATTTTGGCGTGTGATCTATCTCAAAGTTATAGTTAAAGTGTTCGTGCTTTACTAAAATTGTCCGATCGACGTCGTACCAAAGAACGTAATGATAGTTCGTTGTTTTTCCGTCTTGTTTTTTAACGTAGTCAGTTACGACACCATCGCTTTTCAGAGATTTTAGGCATTCATCCCCATTCTGATCATTACCAAGGTAAGAATATAAAGCTGATTTGAGACCAAGTCTTGAAGCAGAAACTGCTGCATTAGCACTATTGCCGACAGCGTAGCAAACCTCGACCGATTCATAAGGCACTTTGTCGCCATACCTTACACATAGCTCGCATTCCTCGTGATTCAGTTTGCAGTTTACTTCTGCATCCTTCAGTTTTATGAAAGCGTCTATGACGGTGTCACCAATAGCGAGGATGTCAATTTGACTCATGAGAAAATTATATCAGCTCCTCTTGAAAAAAGAATGCTTGCTTGAGGATAATTTTCCTGTAGTATGAATGTGGAGGAATTCATGACTATTCCGTCAGGAGTCTTGGCTCATGATCACGTCGAGTCCAGTGAAGAACCTGGGTACATCTTCAATCTGGGATACAGAGTTAGATGTAAATGTGGAATCACCTTCCAAGATCGTACCTCTCTACCTTCCGGAGCGGTTGGGGCATTTACGCAGCTACTAAGAAGGCAGGGTTGGGTTCTTCTCCCTTATCCTGAAGGCTGGATCTGTGGAGACTGCAATGAGAAGAAGTCGTGAACTCGATAGTGGGGTCGCCAGGAATTCCTGGCGGCTCGATTTGTTTTAATGATATAATTTCAATCATGCAAAGTTTAAGAGAAGTTGTTTCTCTAGCTCAAAAAAATAAAGTTGCTGTAGGACATTTCAATATTTCAAATCTCGAGGCTCTTTGGGGAATTTTCAGAGCCGCGCAATCTTTAAATCTACCGGTTATTATTGGCTTATCAGAAGGTGAAAGGGATTTTGTTGGGGTTAATCAAGGGGCAGCCTTGGTTAAAAGCTTGCGAGATGAATTTCAATATCCGATTTTCTTAAATGCTGATCACACATACTCTTTTGAAAGGGTAAAAGAGGCGATAGATGGTGGTTTTGACTCGGTCATTTTTGATGGGGCCAAACTTTCTTTTGAAGAAAATATAAAAATTGCTAAACAGTGTGTGGAATATGCTCGGAATTCTGGTCGAGATGTGATCATCGAAGGAGAACTGGGTTATATCGGTACTTCTTCAAAAGTTTTGGATGAAATTCCTGAGGGGGTAATGCTAGATGAAAAGTCCCTGACTAATCCAGACAAAGCAAAAGAGTTTGTTGGAGAAACTGGTGTAGACATGCTAGCTCCTGCGGTTGGGAATTTTCATGGCATGCTCCGTTCTGGCGTTGATCCTAAATTAAATATTGAGAGAGTCAAAGAAATTTCTGATGCAGTACGTATTCCTCTAGTCCTTCATGGTGGCTCGGGTAATTCTGAAGATGATTTTAAACAATCTATCGCAAACGGCATGGCTATTGTTCATATAAATACAGAAATAAGGGTGGCTTATAAGAAGGGATTAATGCTAGGCCTATCTGAGAATCCAGACGAGGTGGCCCCATACAAATTCTTAAAACCATCGGTCAAGGCTGTTCAAGAGGTAGTAGAGAAGAAGCTAAAATTTTTCAATAATCTGTAAAGCATATAGTGCTTGACTTTGATATAGAGTGTGGTGTAGGATGCCGCCGGGAGGTAGAAAGTTGATTCAGATCTCCATGGATAGGACGGTCGAGCTGGTAGCACTGGCCTCCGTCGGCGCCATAGGTTCTGACGACCTGGCGTTTCTGGAGACCCTTACAAGGATGTCACTGTTTGACATGAAGGAGGTGGTTTCAGTAACAAAAGTGCCTGAAGGGGAAATTCGAAGAATCATTTGGAGGGAGTCAGAGAGGCTCTTGGCAGGAGTTCGCCGTCAAGTGATTCTGGCCCAGGCAAAGGTCAAAGCCCTAGAGCCGAGGATCATTCCCGAGTGGCGCCGATCACCGCTATCACGTTGGGTATGGATCGAGTAGTCCGCTGGGGGCAGGAAAGTCTGTTCCAGCGGACTTTTCTGTACATGATGATTTGCTCGCTTGATTTTTTCATAAGTTTTCAATATACTGGCCACCATGTTTACTTTGGAAATTCAAAAGAGAGATAAGTCGAAAAGCCCAGAAAATTTAAGGAAAGATGGCATGATGCCAGCTGTTTTTTATGGTAAGAAAACAACCTCAACCCCTATAGCTATTTCTCACAAAGATTTTATAAAGGTTTGGCATAAAGCTGGTGAGTCTGCTGTCGTGACTTTAAAGGATGGTAAGGATTCCGTTGATACCCTTATTCACGATGTTGATTTTGATCCAGTTACAGACACTCCTAGGCACGTGGATTTTTATGTTTTTGAAAAAGGTAAGAAAATAGAAGTTTCGGTGCCGCTAGATTTTATTGGTGTTGCTCCAGCTGTAAAGGATTTGGGTGGAAGCCTCATTAAAACTCTACATGAGCTAAAAATTTCTGCAGATCCTCAACATATCCCTCATGATCTGAAAGTAGATATTTCTGTCCTAGTTGATTTCTCCAGCCACATTACAGCCTCACAAATAAATTTGCCTTCAGGCGTTACTCTCATTGAGAAGCCAAACGCAGTAGTTGCTTCAGCTGCCGCTCCAAAGGAAGAGGAAGTGGAGGAAGCCGCCCCTGTTGATCTCTCGACTATAGAGGTTGAAAAGAAAGGTAAGAAAGAGGAAGAAACTGCTCCAGAGCCTGAAGCTAAAAAAGTAGAGCCAAAGAAATAAGTATTGTAACCAATCTACAAAATATACGTCTCTTGATGGTATAATGACAGTTATGCCGAAACGGTTATTTTTGTTCCCAAAAAGGACTTTTGCCTTATTTTTCCTTCTAACAATCATATTTTCGGGATTACCAGGGAGGTCATACGCTATAACTCAAGAAGAACAGGAAGCACAGTGGAGGGATGAGCTTGATCAGACGGAGAAAGATATTGCCAAGTGGCAAGCAATATTGGATAGCACAAAGGCCAACACCAAATCCCTTCAACAAGAGGCCGCTTTGCTCAATGCTAAAATCCAGCAAGCCAAGGCATTTATAAAGCAGAAAAATATTGCCATCGCTAAACTTGAACAGGATATTACAGTCAAAAACCAGCACATCCAAAGTTTAGAGCAACAGATAAACGATGGGCACGATTCCTTGGCCCAAATTTTGAGAAAAACAAACGAAATAAGTCACTACAGTTTACCCGAAGTCATTTTGGCCAACAAAAATCTCTCAGATTTTTTCGCTGATGTAGACAGTTTCCAGTCGGTCAATAAGTCTCTTAAGGATTTGTTTGACCAAATAAGAGTCACAAAAGCCGAGACGGAAAGTGAGAAGAAAGCTCTTGACCAGCAGAAAGACAAGGAGACAGATGTAAAACATGCGGCGGAAGTAGAAAAAAATCAGGTCCAGTCCGACGAGAAACAAAAGGAGTATTTGATTGCTGTTAACCAAACGCAGGAAAAAACTTATGAGCAGGTTCTCTCTGAAAGGAGAAAAAGAGCGGCAGAGATAAGAGCAGCATTGTTTAAACTTAGAGATACGGCCGCTATTCCTTTCGGAGACGCCTTGAGGTATGCCCAGGATGCTAGTGCCAAAACAGGCATAAGACCGGCTTTTCTTTTGGCCATCATTACCCAAGAGAGTAATCTCGGAGCAAACCAAGGTGCCTGTAACTTAACCAGTCTTGATTCCGGAGATGGTGTGGGAAAAAATTCAGGAACAGCTTTTCAGCAAGTAATGAAATCTCCTCGTGACACAGCCCCCTTCAAAAACATAACAGACAGACTAGGCATGGATTGGAGTCAGACTCCTGTCTCATGTCCACTTGGTGCCAATTATTCTGCTTCAAGAGGTTATGGTGGAGGAATGGGGCCATCGCAATTCATCCCTTCCACATGGGAATTATTTAAAGACAAAGTAGGAGCTATGCTCGGTATACCAGGGGATTCAGCTAACCCTTGGAACCCCCAACACGCCTTCATGGCCACGGCTATTTATATGGAAGAGCTAGGTGCCAATTCTAATTCATATTCAGCGGAGAGAAACGCGGCTTGCAAATACTATTCTGGATCAGCATGTTCATCTTATAGAAGACCCCCAAATATTACATATGGCAACAGCGTGATGAATATTGCTGACAACATCCAGAGAACCATGATTGATCCTTTGAATAATGTTTAGGATTGCTAAAATGGACTCTTTTTGATATTCTGTTTTGGCAATGAAAAAGGACATACATCCACAAAACTATAGACCAGTCTTATTTGTCGACAACTCTAACGGCGCAGAGTTTGTTATTTCTTCGACTGTAAATACTAACGAGAAAGCCAAGGCCAAAGACGGCAAAGAATATCCAGTTTACAGACTGGAAATTTCAAGTGCCTCACATCCTTTTTATACTGGAAATGAAAAAGTTCTGGATAGTGCTGGTAGGGTAGAGCGATTTAAAGCAAAGCAAGCCAAAGCAAAAAAGAAAGCCTAACTTTCTTTTTTGCTGAATAATGAATTTTGAATAAGGAATAAAGCCTGCTTTTTGTGTTATTCTTAATTCATAATTCAATATTCTTTATTCTATTTTAATGGATCTGGAGAAATTCTTACAAAACCCAAAGACTTCATACCTAGCTGAAAGTTATAAAAGGCTGGAGAAGGAAGAGGAGAATACAAAAGAAATGATAAAAGGCGATCCAACGCTTAAGGATTTGGCTCACTCTGAACTTGAGTCACTGGTCCTACAAAAAGAGGGAATTTTGAAACAAATGCAGGAGATTTTGGAGAGCGAAGAAAAGGAGGACGAATTTCCAAATGAAATAATTTTAGAAGTTAGAGCTGGAGCAGGGGGGGAAGAAGCATCACTTTTTGCCGAGGAGTTGGCCCACATGTATACGAGGTATGCTGAAAAAGAGGGTTGGAAAGTTTTTGCAGTGGACGAATCGAGAAGTTCCTTGGGTGGCTACAAAGAGGCTTCATTTGAAATAAGAGGAAAAGATGTTTACAAAAAATTAAGATTTGAGACTGGGGTTCACAGAATACAGAGAGTTCCAGAGACGGAGAAAATGGGTAGGGTTCATACCTCGACTGCTTCAGTAGCTATTTTACCCGTCAGAAAAAAGACAAGCATTGTCATAAGTCCAAACGATCTTGAGATCGAAACTTCTAGGTCTGGTGGAGCAGGAGGCCAAAATGTAAACAAGGTGGAGACGGCGGTGCGCATAATTCACAAACCTACAGGCATTGATGTTCGCTCAACAGCTGAAAGAAGTCAACTAAAAAATCGTGAAAGGGCCATGTCTATTTTGATTGCCAAACTTGAGATGAAAAAGGAAGAAGAAGAAGCCGCCAAGTATTCTGCAGATAGAAAGTCTCAAATAGGAACAGCAGACAGGTCTGAAAAAATAAGAACATATAACATTCTTCAAGACAGGATTACTGATCATAGAATAAAAGAATCCTGGCACAATATAAGCCGTATTTTAGAGGGGGAAATAGACCCAATTATTGATGCTGTAGCAGGATTTGATGGAAAAATGGAGGCAGGGGAGGAGTAAAATCATAATCTTGCGCATAATTAAACTTTTTGATAGGATTACACCCACATGGCAAAAACTGGTACAACTTCTAGCGCCGGAGAAGCCCTTATAGAGGGGCTTTTCTCTGCAGGCGCTCATTTTGGTTTCGTAAAATCTCGAAGACACCCTTCAGCCAAGCCTTTTATTTTTGGAGTAAAGAATAAGATAGAAATTTTTGATTTGGAAAAGACAAAAGATTCCCTAGAGAATGCTCTAGAATTTGTTGAAACATTAGGGTCTAAAAATGCTACAATATTGTTTGTCAGTGGAAAGTCAGAGGCCAAAGAGGCCATAACTTCTACTGCAGAAAGTGTAAACCAACCATACGTTGCAGGCCGGTTTATTGGAGGGACTTTGACTAACTTTCCACAAATAAGAAAGAGGGTGGAAAAAATGGAATCCCTAGTTTCTCAAAAAGATAAAGGGGAATTAGCAAAGTACACAAAGAAAGAGAGACTTCTTATTGATAGAGACATACAAAAATTAAAAGATTTCTTCTTTGGTCTATCGGTTATGAAAAAGCTTCCGGACGCATTGTTTGTCGTCGATAGCAAAAAGGAGTACATTGCCATTGCTGAAGCTAGAAAAATGTCCATACCGGTGGTTGCTCTCTGTGGTACAGACAACAATCTAAATGAAATTGACTTTCCAATACCAGGAAACGACGCTTCGAAAGTCAGCATAGAGTTTTTCCTAAAGAAAGTAGCTGATGCTTATAAGGCGGGACAGTTGAAGAAACCTTCTACTAACTAATTGCTTTTTAAAATGCAGATCACAACAGAACTTGTTAAAGAGTTGCGTGACAGGAGCGGTGTCTCTGTTATGCAGTGCAAAAAGGCCTTGGAAGAGACAGGTGGGGATATCGAGAAGGCTCTCATGATCCTACGCAAAAAAAGTGCCGATATTGCAAGCAAAAAGAGTGAGAGAGCCCTAAATGCGGGGGTGGTTTCTTCTTATATTCATGCTACCGGCACGGTTGGCACTATGGTAGAATTACTATGTGAGACGGACTTCGTCGCACAGAACGAAGATTTCAAGAAATTGGCCAGGGACATCGCTATGCATGCTACGGCCACCAACCCTCAATTTCTAAAGGTTGAGGATGTGGATGAGAAATCAATGAAAATGGCCAGAGAGATGTTCGAGAAGGAGGTTGAAGGCAAGCCAAAGGACATAAAGGAGAAAATTATGGATGGCAAGCTTTCTTCCTACTGGAACGAAAGGGTTCTCTTGAACCAGCCATTCATCAAAAATCCAGAAATGACTATAAAGGCCTTGATCGATTCAGCTATACAAAAGTTCGGCGAAAATATAGAAGTCTCACGCTTTGTAAGATACTCAATTACTCAATAATACTTTTATGATCACTACTTTTATCTT
>CAYUID010000003.1:692-17333 GCA_964444765.1 uncultured Candidatus Saccharibacteria bacterium | reverse complement strand
GTTGGATGGTTGACTGTTAGCACTTCCCTTTGACATGGACTTGTTGCTCCAACGTTATTTGTATCACCATAGTAAACTGCGTGCCAATTGTATGTTCCTGCAGTTAGGGGTGTGAAGTCACCAGAGGCTGGAACCAAAGCGTTTGTTACTGCAAGCGGACCACTTGTAAAGACAGGTGTTCCTGAACATGCATTTCCACTGTAGACATTGTAAGTTACATTTCCTCCTGCATCAGCCGTAGCACCAGAAAGTGTTGCTCCATCATGAACAGCAGTTCCTGTATTCACCGTTGAAGTAGAAAGTGTGGTTGCAATTGTTGGATGATTCATATCAATAACTACAGATTCATCCTGACAGTTGCTTGAAGCCGCTAAGTTATTTGCATCACCACTAAATGCTGCGCTCCAATGATAAGTGCCAGAGACTGCGGCAGGGAAGCCGACTGGTGTTGACCATGGAGAATTGACATTGACACCACTTACTATTTCCGTATCAACAGGTGCTAAACAAGTTGAATCAGATGGGCTGAATAGTTTGAATGTAATTGTTCCAGTTCCATCAAGATTTGATGTACCTGAAAGTGTAGCTGAATCTTTCAATAGTGTGCCAATATTTCCACTTGATGGATTTGGAGTAGTTGAGATAGTTGGTTGTATCTTGCTAACAGTTACAGTTTCATCCTGACATTGGCTTGAAGCTGGGTTGTTGTTTGCGTCACCAGCATAACTTGCTGTCCAATGCCATACTCCTACAGCATTTGATACGAATCCAGGAGATGTTGCATATGGTGATGTCGGGTCAGTGTCTGTATAAGAAGTAGCGCCAGAACATGTTGGGTCGGAAGGTGGGTAAAGTTTGAACGTGACTGAACCAGTTGGAGATGAACCTCCAGAGAGTGTAGCTGTGTCGTTTAGTGTAACTCCGATAACTCCACCAACTGAAGGAGTAGTCGAGATTGTTGGAGAAGCTTTGTCTACTGTAAATGGCTCACAATCACTCACCGAACTATTGTAGTTATCATCACCACTATAGCTTGCTTTAAATGAATAATTCCCAGCACTTAGGGGGCCTTGTGAGGATGAAGGATGAGCAACACCTTCAACTAGAGGAACAATACCTGACCCGACAGATTGTGCATCAGCACTACATGTACCTGCTAGAGATCCGCTAAAGAAAGTGAATGTAACTGAACCTGATGGAGTAGGCCCACTACCTGAAACTGTTGCCTTGTCGTGCACAGTTGTACCATTTGGAACACTTGTGTTATTCGGGACCACTAATTCACCGGACGTGTGAACTTCTGTTGCTGTTGAAGAATTTAGTTTATCAACAGTCACTGCTTCTGCCTGACAAGGACTTGTTGCCGGATTGTTGTTTGCATCACCTGAATATTCTGCTTTCCAGTGCCATACGCCAGCAGCGTTACTTACAAAATTTCCTGTTGTCACATATGGAGCAGTTAAAACTGTCTCAGTATGAACAGCAGGCTGCGCACATGCTGCATCAGATGGAGGATAAAGACTAAATGTAACAGAACCCACTGGAGATGAGCCTCCCGAAAGATTAGCTGTATCATTTAAAACTGTACCTATTTGTCCTCCCGGCGATGGTATCGTTGAGATTTCTGGGGATGCTTTGTTTACTGTTGTTACGTCAGTACCACTCCCCGTTCCTGGTAGCACACCTCCAGTTTGAACCGCTGAAACATTTCCTGTTTGAACTGTGTCTACTCCAGGAATAGCCGTAGCATCAACTGTAGGTACCTTTAACACATTTACCATGAAATTAATCGTACATTTCGCTAAAGGTGTAAGAGTTATTACTGAGTTCGGCGTAAATGTAACTTCCCCCGTAGAAGCATCCGTTTGGGCTATTGTAAATGTATTAGTGGAGTAAGTCTAATACTAGTTAAATCTATATTTGTTACTCCCCCACTTGATGTGTTAGTAATATCCATTGAAACAGGCATGTTTGCTTGGCCAACAACGACAGTTCCGGGGAAGTTAGGCGCTACACCAATCCCAACCCCAGCAAAAGCCACTGGCACAAAAGCGGAAAACGCGAAAATCGCCGATGCGGATAGAGCTATCGCGCCTAGGCGAAACCTAGAAAAATATTTATGCATGATTTAATTTATTAAAATTAATGTCAACTAATAAAAATATACTTCTCTTTGTCAGTATATCTATTTAATATTTAACGTCTAACTAATACTTTTATTACTGGACTTTCTATTTCGCAGTAATCAGGCTCTTTTTAGAAAATCTGTGCATTTCGGGTGGAAAGTTGGTGGATAAGTTTCAAAATAAAACAAAATTGGCTAATTTCAAGAGATTATTGTCATCACCATGCAAAAATATATAATGACTCCCGTGAAAACCTCTTCTTTAATTTCCGATAATTTCAGGATTCTACCTGCCCAAAAGGCAGCTCTAGAGAAAATAGGCCTCTCTACAATAGAAGACCTCCTGTATTACTTCCCTACTCGCTACGGCGACCCAAACCAAATCTCCCTTATTGAAAACCTATCAAAAGGTGGTGAGTTTGTTGTCTTTGGCAAGGTCCACGGCCTCAAGATAAGTAAGGCTTGGAAGAAAAAAATCCCTATGTCAGAGGGATTGCTTGATGATGAAACAGGAAAAGTGAAGCTAGTTTGGTTTAACCAGCCATATATAGCCAAAATGCTGCATGAAAATGCTCTGATCCGGGCTGAAGGCAAAGTTTCAGACAGGCGAGGAGAGCTTTACATGAGTAACCCAAAGGTGGAGATGGTCAATTTTGCTCCTAAAACTGCTCCAGAGTCGCTTTTTGGTGGGAAAGATGTCGACGGACATAGTTTGTATCCGGTTTACCCAGAGAGTAAGGGGGTGACTTCGTACTGGATTTACCACATTTTGCAGAAAGTTTTCAAGAGTGGAGTTTTGGAGAGCTTGGTTGATCCCATTCCAGAAGAGATTTTGAAAAAATATAATCTGCCTGGGATAAAAACTGCTTTGATCTGGATTCACGCACCAAAAAAGGAGACTGATGCTCTGTCAGCCAGAAAAAGATTTGCTTTTGAGGAAATTTTCTTCATTCAACTGCAAAAGCAAAAAGAGAGGATGCTTTTCAAAAAAGAGAGGAGCTTCAACATAGATATTAATGAAAAAGACATTGCTGAATTTGTTAAGAGGTTCCCTTTTGAAGCCACTGCCTCACAGCTTGAAGCCATAAGATCAATATCTAGTGACTTAAAAAGAGACCATCCCATGTCGAGACTCCTCGAAGGAGATGTTGGTTCTGGAAAAACAGCTGTTGCTGCCACAATTATTTACGCAGTGACAAAATCGAGACCGAACGGTAAAGACTATGGCAATCTTGAGAGTGCTTACATGGTGCCGACGGAAATATTGGCCAAACAACACTATGAAAATTTCATCTCTTACTTCAGACATCTTCCTATAAAAATTGGGCTTCTGACAGGAAGTGAGTGCAAAATTTTTCCTTCAAAGTCCGACCCAGAAAAACCAACAAAAATTTCTCGTGCACAGCTTCTAAAGTGGGTGGCGAACGGCGAAGTGCCTATTCTCATAGGTACACATACACTCATTCAAAAATCTGTCGCTTGGAAAAACATGGCTCTTGTCATAATTGACGAACAACATAGGTTTGGAACTCTCCAGAGACAAAAATTGGTCAGTAAAAATCCCATTGCCCCACACTTACTTTCCATGACGGCCACTCCAATCCCCCGCACACTATCTCTAACCATATATGGGGATTTGGATATCACAATTTTGGATCAAATGCCTCATGGTCGAAAGCCAATAATTACTACGATAGTTTTACCGAACGACAGATCAAAAGTTTACGATGAAATAAAACAAGAATTAAAAGCTGGCAGACAACTTTATGTTATCTGTCCGCGAATAGATGAGCCTGATCCAACCAAGGAGCTGGCGGTCATGGCAAAGTCAGTCAAACTCGAAGCTGAAAGATTGAAAAAGGAAGTGTTCAAGGATTTCTCCATTGATATTTTGCATTCAAAAATGACTCCTGCCGAAAAAGAAAAAGTTATGACTGATTTTTCTTCTGGCAAAACCAAAATTTTGGTTGCTACTTCTGTTGTTGAAGTTGGAGTCAATGTGCCAAACGCCACTATGATAATTATAGAAGGAGCAGAAAGATTTGGCCTTTCACAACTCCACCAACTCCGTGGCCGAGTCATAAGATCAAATCATCAGGCTTATTGTTATGTTTTTACTGAAAGTCGAGGACAGAAAACCCGTGATAGGCTAAGGGCTTTGAGTACAGCAAAAAATGGTTTTGAATTGGCTGAATTTGATCTTCTCCAAAGAGGAGCAGGAGAATTGTACGGACAAAAACAATGGGGACTATCTGACTTGGCCATGGAAGCAATTAAAAATATAAAAATGGTTGAAGCCGGACGAGAAGAAGCAATAAAAATAGTAAGTACTGATCCAGATTTCAAAAAACATCCAATAATAAAAAGTTACCTAGAAAACCAAAAAGAAAAAATCCATTTCGAATAAAAAACAAAGCGAGCGGGGTTTCCCCTACTCGCTTTTGTGCACCAGCCGAGGCATGGTTAGCAGCTGGTTTCGCTCTCGGCGAACTTGGACCAACCGTAGAAACGACGGTGGCCACGACGATGAACCTCGGCCTCGCACTTGAAGTACTCTCGCCCGACGAAGCGCTGGAGAAAATCCCAGAACCTCATTCGGAGTCTCACCCGCTGCTTGTGAGAGAGCCGGACGTGATCACGGCTACCACACCGTGGACAAGCTGGATTCTGAATCATAAACGCTCCCACAGAGAACAATAACATCTAATTGGAAAAAGTCAATATGTCGTCACGCATAAAATTTAAGGAATTTTTGCACAGCTCCGGCTTGGCCATGTAAGCAAAAACAGCACGCAGGTGCTGTTTTTGCTTCATGTCCGCTCTCCTGGATTCGAACCAGGGACCCCAGAGGTATAAGCTCTGTGCTCTAACCAACTGAGCTAAGAGCGGATTTGGTATAATGAACTATAACAAAATAGCATAGGCATGAAAAATAACGAAGTTTGGTTTAAAGCAAAATTGTATGGGTGGGGTTGGCGACCTTCGTCGTGGCAAGGTTGGATAGTTTTTCTTTTGTATCTTATTGCGATAGTTCAGTACGCAGTAAACATTGATAGTCATTCTCATTCTGTTAGTGACTCACTTATCAAGTTTTCAATTCCATTTATTGTAAATACAATTTTTCTTTTGATAATCTGTTACGCCAAAGGCGAGAAGCCATATTGGAGATGGGGTAAATAGTCCAAAAATAACGAAAGGGTTGGTGTCTCCACCAACCCCGGACCGTGCCTAGTGAATGCTAGATCTTTCGTTTTTGCCTTGTGCAGCATCCAGTAGGTTCTTTGCGCAGATCAGAGCTTCGACTGGTTTACAATCACCTCTACCAAGCCTTTCGAGAAGAGAAGACATCTCACGGCTATATAGATGGTTTTTGTCCACCACTTGTGACAACTGGTCGCGCAATTCTTTCACGGCATGCATTGCCGAAGCATGTGTCATGGCACCCCCTCCATGATTTTTATACGCTCATTAAAAAATATGTCAATTGAAAAAGGCCGGGCTAGGATGCCGGCCTTTCTTTGGTCTTTCGACCGAACGTGTTGGTCTGCTCTGGTGCAGACCGAAATGGTTACATCGGTGCGGGAACCACCGCTTGCCTGGCATCGACTGCCAGACGAAGAGCGTTGATCGGGCTGACACGCTTTGCCTCGAGATCGTCGATGATCACATCGAGATCCCCCGCCCGACGAACGTCGCCGAGCATGAAGATCTCTTCCCTGATCTGCCGAAGATTCCCAGGAAGAACGATGGTCCGAACTCTCTCTACGCTTTTCTGCACCATGTGATGAGCCTCCTTTATTATCTTAATATATCATTCAAAGCTTGTCAAGACCTAAGCTTGATGCTCTATGTCCATCTTCTTCTTTGGAGTGACCCCATGAGCAACCAAAATTGACTCAAATTCGGCTTTTTCTATAGTTTCCTTGTCTATAAGTTGCCTTGCGATGGCATCCAAGAGAGTTCTGTTTTGTTTTATGGTATTTTCAGCTTTTGCCAAAGCTTCTTTCATTATTCTGGAAACTTCGGCATCAATGTCAGCGGCAACTTTTTGTGAAAATTCTTTCTCTTCAACTCCCCTGCCAAACAAAGCTTTGCCTTCTTGGCTCTCAAGAGCAACGGGACCTATGGAGTCCGACATTCCGTATTTTGTAACCATGTCGCGAGCAAGAGCAGTTGAAACTTGTAGATCATTTGATGGACCAGTACTAATATCATCAAAAAGCATTTTTTCCGTTACATAACCTCCGAGGGAAACTGCAATATCATCCAAAAATTCTTTTTTTGATTGAAGTTTTTTCTCTTCAAGAGCAAGTTTGAAAACATAACCGAGTGCACGACCGCGAGAGATGATTGTGATCTTGTGAACCGGATCAGCGTATGGCAAAAGTGAGGCTAGTACAGCATGACCAGCTTCGTGATAAGCGGTAATTTCTTTTTCTTTCTTTGAAAGTAAGTGACTTCTTCTTTCTGGACCGATGATAACTTTTTCTATCGAACGGATAAGATCGTATTGAGAAACTTTTGTTCTGTTTTCACGAGCAGCCAGGATTGCTCCCTCATTCATAAGAGAGTAGAGATCTGCGCCAGAGAATCCTGGAGTTCTCTCAGCAATAACTGTTAGATTCACATCTTCAGCGAAAGGTTTCTTATGGCTGTGGACTTTAAGGATATCCTCTCTATCTCTCCTATCAGGCAAGTCCAGTGTCACGCGTCTATCAAATCTTCCTGGTCTAAGGAGTGCTGGGTCCAAAACATCTGGCCTGTTTGTTGCAGCCATGACAATAACTTTTTCGTTTGGTTCAAAACCATCCATTTCGACTAGAATTTGGTTCAGTGTTTGCTCCCTCTCATCGTTTCCTCCACCCAAACCAGCGCCGCGCACCCTACCGACTGCGTCAATTTCATCAACGAAAATGATAGATGGAGAGTTTTTCTTGGCCAATAAAAACAAATCCCTTACACGAGAAGCACCGACACCGACAAACATTTCGACGAATTCCGAACCAGAGATTGAGAAGAAGGCCACACCGGCTTCCCCCGCCACGGCACGTGCGAGTAAGGTTTTTCCTGTACCAGGAGCACCCATAAGAAGAATTCCCTTTGGAATCCTGGCTCCAATATCTAAAAACTTTTTTGGATTACGCAAAAAATCTACGATTTCTGATAATTCTTCCTTGGCTTCTTTGGCTCCAGCTACATCTTTGAATGTTACTCTCTGGGACTTGTCATTTGGGTCTATCATCCTAGCTTTCGACTGACCAAATGTCAGAGCTTGGATGCCCGCCCCCCTAACTTGTCTTGTGATAAACCAAATAAATATCAAAATAAAAATGATTGGAAAAATAATCGGCGAGAGATTTATAAACCAGTAAGTAAATCCTGTGGCTTCTCTGATATCAATCGAAATACTGGCCAGTTGATCTTTTGTAACTCCATAATTAACAAAAGTTTGGGTCAAAGCCACACCCTCTTCCTTCTTGGAGATCTTTTCTGTTCCGTTTTTATATGTTAGGTCCAGGTCCTCACCCTTTACTATGATGGATTTAACCAGGCCAGATTTTATATCTACCGAAAGCTGGGAGATAGGAATCTGCTCTATCTTTTTTGAAATAGAATTTGAGACAACAGAATAGACGGCCGAAAGAATAATAAAGATAACAATGGTCGAAATAATGTAGCTCAAAAGAGAGCTTTTTGGCTCTTTGCCCTTTTGGTTATTATTCTTTTTTATGATGATTTTTGGCTTATCTGACATGGAATCTATCTATATAGTACGAGCATTATACATGAAAAGACTCAAAATAAAAGACTATCCAGCCCATGATATACTTACGTCGATGGCACTCATTTCAAACAAAAAAGCCCACTTTGATTACGAAATTTTGAACACCTATTCTGCTGGAATAGAGCTTTTTGGTTTTGAAGTTAAATCTTTGAAAAAAGGACAGGGGTCTCTCGATTCTTCCCATGTTACTTTCCGTGGAGGAGAAGCTTTTGTCATCGGAATGTTCATCCCCCCTTATCAGGTAAACAACACCCCAAAGGACTATGACGCACACAGAAACCGAAGGCTACTTTTAACCAAAGCCGAAATCGAGAAATTAGCCAAGATTGAGGCCACAAAAGGCTTGACAATCGTGCCAATTTCAGTGTACAATAAAGCCGGTAAGTTAAAGCTCGATATTGCCGAAGTCAAAGGTAAGAAAAAATTTGATAAAAGGGAATCAATAAAGAAACGCGATTCCTTACGTGAAGTATCGAGAGAATTCAAAGCTCGTTGAAAAGACAAACCTGCCTCAATGTAGTGGTGAAATAAATTCTTCTTCGCTGTATTTTTCGGAGAGCGCGCATAAATCGCCGGTGCGATTTTGCTCTCTCTCGGCTACCCGCCTGCGAAGTCTCCCCTCCAAACACAGCTCAACAAATTTATTTTTCCTCAATATTGGGGATGCCAGGTTTTGACATAGAGATCAAATCGATCCGTGCACTGCAAGTTTCGAGAACTTTCAAACTCGAAAAGGATTAAGTGTAAAAAACTTATCTAAAAGAGCCGTCGTTTCTCCATTCTTTGGAGCAAAAGATTTCGCTTTCTCTTACGCTCTCGCTTAACAGCAGCGCTTAAGGGACGGTCGCCTACCCTAAACCTTTGTGGATAGGATGATTGTAATATCTAAGGTTAGAAAGTTAGTTCTCCTTGGCTAACTTTTGAAAATTAGAGGATCGCTTGTTTTGTTTCTTGTTTGTTTCTTAGCAAGGCAAGTTAAATTCTGAAACATTCTATGCACTGTAGATTCGCTTCGATTCTCTCTGTGGACGTGGTTTCGATACCACCATCTCCACTCGACTCGCTCTGCTCGCTCGTGGCAAGCCATCAAATTTATACGAGCACAAAATACTACTCTAGCTGAGTAGTATTTTGTTTAGAGTCGAGTGTCCCGAGCGTAGTCGAGGGACTTTATTTCTTCTATAATATTTCTTATGTATTTTGTTTATATGATAAAAAATTCGGTCAATAATTTATACACTGGTATTACGACCAATCCAGAAGAAAGGCTTTCACATCACAATAAGAAGAGAGGTTCTAAATTTACAAAATATATACCTGACTTCAAATTAGTTTTTCTAGAAAACTATAAATCCTTAATGGAAGCAAGAAAAAGAGAAGTTCAAATTAAAAAATGGAGGCGGGATAAAAAAGAATCACTAATCCAAAAATACAATAAAGGTTTGGAGACAAGAAAATTCTGAGTCGCGGGGCGATACACACCATCTCCACTCTTAAAAACAAAAAAGCCCTTTGTGGGCTTTTTGTTTTTAAGCTGTTTTTAGAATTTTACAGAACTCCTGAAATCGAAGCAGAGTTGTCGAATTCGTTGGACTCTTTTATGACGTTGTTAGGATCAATGTTAACCGTTGCGTTTATGAGAGTACCTGTGACACCGGAAACGTTCCAGTTATCATAAGTCCAGGTCTTGGATGTACATTTGCCATGCATATAGAGCTCTGGAATATCAAAGTCCTTTGAAACTCCGTTCATTATTACTCTGACAGGGTAGCTTGTGAGATCGGCATCACCCAAGTTGCAGAACGTTCCCTGAAGACCGTTTGATTTTAGGATTATTCCTCTGATAGAGAGGTGAGCCCCAGTAATTGCTGGCAAAGTCAGGGTTGTTGTTGCAGAAAGTGGGAAAGTTAAAGATCCTTGCTTGTACATACCATTTGGATCAAGAGCAGTAACTACATTAAAGGAAGTGTTGGCATCGTAGTTAAGTCCCCATGTTGCATAAGGGATAGTATCTGTATCACAAGAGTTTGCAGCAGTTGCACCAACTATGTTGAAATCCCGGATAATCCCATTTAACCTTACACGGGCTGGAAAAACTGGTATAGACGTCGGAGTTTGGTTACAGAAAACTGCAGTCACCCCATTAGCGTCGAGAGCCACATCTCTAATTACAAGAGAAACGTTTATAGGAGTAGCTGGAGCAAGAGTTACAACTTTGCAGCTGTAAACAGAATTCAACTTTGCCCTGGTTCTTAGACCAACCATGCCTGTTGGAGCATTACCGTTGGTCAAAATATCAGCAGCATACTTTTGCTGATAAGCATTTACAGCAGCCAAAGTGTCAGTGCCGAATACACCATACTCCGAAGTGGAGATTGTGGAACCCTCCTTTTGTAGAGCATATTGCAAGGCCCTGACATCATACAGAGTGCTTCCCATCTTTAGGGTCCTAGTGAAATCAAAACACGACAAAGGACTTGCAGGAGTTGAAGCCGATTGAAGGGGTTGAAGGGACACAATGTCTGCGCTAGCCAATGCCGGTAAAAGCATGCCGGCTAGCAAAAGAACAGAAACAACTTTTTTCATAATTTGATTATTTTTAACTTATAAGAAACCGCTAGGTATAATTATACCTTTTTTTAGCCATCTGACAGAAAACCTTGTGGATAATGGATTACTTATCTGAAAGTAACGTAGGAAGGAGGTGTAAGGAGTTTTAGATCTCTTATCCAAGCATGACACATCCAACTAGCATTATTTAAGCCCTCGCCAAGTACTTTTGCCGTTATGAGATCTTTTGGAATGATCGATGGGAGATCTGATATACTTTTTGGCTGTGATCTTGTTCCGGTTGTCTTACCTTCTGTCCAAGTATAAAGATATGGAGCATCGTAAATCATGAGAGTAGCTAGAGTCCCTTGAGCGGTCATTGTCCTAAACTCCCCTCTCATTCTACCTGCTGAAAGATAGACTGTGTCTGTACTCCTAACTGTAGGAGTAACTTGTTCATAATCACACTGATAGTTCCCTGTTTGAGGGAGGATGCTAGTCCAGCCTGTTGGTTTTGGAGTTGTAACTGTGGTCTTTGATTTGGTAGAAGTTGATGTTGCGTTAGTGAGCTGATTGCTGTTGTAACTATTGTTGTTCGAAAGAGTTGCTAAATAAAGTAGAACTAAAACTAAAACGACTCCCAAAACCCAATAAATATATTTGTTCATAGTATTTAAATTTTAATATGCTTTTACTGCTGTTAATTCTAACTCTGATTGTCCTAAAAAACAAAAATGGCTGTGATATAATTTTAATCTATGAAGAAAATCTGGCTAATTGTATCGATAATATTGGTTTTAATCTTGGGATTTATATATTTCAAAAAAACCGGGGTTGGGCTAAAAGAAAATCCGATTACAACCTATAAAAATTCTGCGATAGGAATCTCATTTATTTATCCCAAAATACTAAATGTTAGTGGAAACAACAGTAGTGTTTTGATCCATCACGAAGTTCCATCAATTGATCATATAGATTTTTGTGATTTTCAGGGAGATAAACCGAGACAAAACAGTTTTGTTGATTTCAATGTCGAAATAAAAGTTGTGAACAAAGGATTGGTTGATACAATAAAATCTCTTAGCCCTTACATTCCTTCGGAAAATTTTGTAAATGGGAAAATCGTAGCATCTCCTGGATTTATTGATCAGTTTAAGATTGGAAACTTTAGCGGCTTTAGTATTTTTGAAGGAGCGGAGGGTTGTGGGCACACAATTTACTATGCAGAGGTTAATTCTAATAAAACGCTTGTAGTCACTCGAGATTTAATAACAGTTTTGAGCGGAGCCATAACCAAAGAGATGGAGGATAAAGCCATGAACACTCCAGGCATCATAAATAAAGAAAAAGAGCAGGAAATTTTCCAGTCAATATTTAAAACCATAAAAGTAGACTAAATTTTGCTATTCAGGGCGAGAAATGCTATATTTCTGTTGTATTTCTTGTATTAAATTTCAAAAAATTGTCGGAAAAAGTAAGAATAAATAATCAAATACAAGCCCCTACCCTTCGCGTCATTTTGGAGGACGGACAGAATCTAGGGGTTATCTCCTTTAGAGAAGCAATAGATAAGGCTCGTGAGCTCAAACTGGACTTGATCGAAATCTCACCCAGAGCTATTCCGCCTGTTGCAAAAATCATGGATTATGGTAAATTTCAATACGCTGAAAACAAGAAGATAAAGGCCTCAAAAGGCAAGCAGCACACGATTGAAATCAAGAATATTCAGGTCAAAGTCGGTACCGGCGAGCACGATCTCGAGCTCAAGGCCAAGAAGGCTTCGGAGTGGCTAAAGGAAGGAAATAGGATAAAAATTGATCTATTTTTGCCCGGCAGGACTAAATTCATGGATATAAAGTTCTTGAAGGAGAGGATGGATAGAGTATTGAACCTTATAACGGAGAAATACAAAATCGCTGACCCAGCTAAGCAAAGTCCAAAGGGCTTGAGTATCATCATAGAGAAAGGTAGTTAGAAGAAAAGACATGAGTACAAAAACCAATAAGAGCTTCACAAAACGCTTAAAAGTAAGCAAGAATGGAAAAATTCGGGCAAGGAAAACTGGCCAGAATCATTTTAATGCAAAAGAATCTCGAAGAAGCCAGCTCGCCAAGAAAGGTCAGCGAGAATTTCCTATGAGCAATAAAGATATTGCTTTTTACATCAAGTAGAATAAAGAATAATGAATAACGAATAAAGATATGACACGAGTAAAGAAAGCAATTAATGCGTTAAAGAGAAGAAGAAAAGTACTTTTCAGAACAAAAGGTTATAGACACGGCCGATCGACAAAAGAGAGACAGGCGAAAGAAGCTATCCTCCACGCTGGCAAACATGCATTTGCTCACAGGAGAGACAAGAAAGGAGATGCTAGAGAATTGTGGAATGTAAAAATCTCTTATGCCGCCAAAGAACTCGGAACTTCTTATAGCAAACTAATTGGAGGACTAAAGAAAAAAGGTGTTCAAATAGATAGAAAAATCCTGGCGACTCTGGCAGAAAACAACCCAGAATCTTTTAAAAAAGTAGTAGCACTAGCAAAATAAAACAAAATCCCAGGAATTCCCGGGATTTTGTTTATTTTGTGAATTTAAAAGTGGAGAGAATTTGATCAAGTACCTTCTCTCCATTATCCCAAACATCACCGCCGCACAGCATTTCAATTGAGAGTATTTCTGTAGCCGAAAAGGGTAAATAAACTGATTCTTCTGTCGCAGCCTCATCAGTGACAATACGAATACCTTTAAGCCCCGCAACAACCAGAGTGGTGGATGATTCAACAAAGTAATTATCACTCAAGACATTTTTAGAAAATTTTGTAAAATTCTCATCAAATAGTACAATACCGATTTTACAATAACCAGTCATGTTTTCTGGCTGTCTATAAGTTCCTGGTAGATAATCTTTATATAGGTCTATGCCACCCTGACCACCTTTAGATTTCATACCATGAGAATCAATATCTACTCCCCAACTACTAGGATAGTTAAACTCAAATCCATATTTCTCATCCCTATAAGTTTTCCAACTGGAAGTATCGACAGTCGAAGTTGAAATGAATTTAAAAGTGGAGAGAATTTGATTTTCAATATTATTTAAATCCTTCTTTGCTCCTAGATTACCGAATAATATTTCGTATAAAGCATTTTTATCTTGAATAATAATTGAAAAATATGAACTATAGCTGTAACGAGTAACCTCAAAAGCTTTGTTGCCTGCAAAAATAACTTCTTTTGGTTTAGTAAGAGAAGTATCTTTGTTATTTACATATTCATCTATATTTTTCGGCACACTACTAACCCCATCGTGCCTTGAAGCTTCCAAAATGCTCAGATAGTAGTAAAACTCAATATCTGGTCCGCAACCTTCGTAACAAGTGGTTATAGTTGTCGGAGCAGATATTGTAGTGATTAAGTCGGGATCATTTTGCCATTTATCATTAAGTACCCAGTTGCTTGGATATTTAAACTCAAAACCATACTTCTCGTTTCTATAAGTTTTCCAGTTAGATTGATGTATGGGCTGAATTACTACCCTACTAGCTTCTAGTTCAAATTCAGTTCTGTAATTTATCGCTACCCAACTTGCAACACCAGCAATGATGAAAACTATAAAAAACCAGGCAGTTATATTACTGATTTGTTTTGGAGGAGTTTGATTTTGGGTCTGTTGTGGGTCCATTTAAGTTACTTTAAAATTTTGAAGAAGAAAGAAATTCTTTAAATTTTGAAAGTATAATAGTCTTGTCTTTTGTATCCCCTTCTCCCCATACGACTAGAGTTACACCGATCATATTATGGGTATTATTTAGATCAACAAAAGCTGAATACCTTGTTTTTGAAGTTTTACCAACGTATACCCCTTCACAAATCTTTACCTTGGATCCGTTAGATAGAGTAAAAGTTTCTTTGACATGAGATTGGTAACTGTCTGCCTGATGATAATCAGGACACACCTTCCCATCAACCTCGTCAGGAAAAAGCTCCCTTGTTCGCGTGAAATCAGCTGTCACAAAATAACTTCCTGTATCAGGAGAAAAAGTAAGATTACTTAAATCGTGAGTATAATTATCAAAATGATTATCTTGGTAATTTGAAACCTTCATACCGTCTGGCGGCGTTAGAGTAACTCCGTATTGGCTTTCTACATCCCTTTGCCACCTAGGAGTAAAGATGCCCATATCTTTTTTAGAAGAACTACTTTTTATAAAACCGTAACCTCCTACAGATAGCAGAACAAAGAGGAAAATTATGTAAATAACTTTTGTATCTTTTTTCATATTATTTTTTATAAATAACTAACCTAAATTATATACCTCGCCTCGCTCTGGATAGATTGCCTCTATCCCCAACTCATCTTTTAGCCTTTGAGCCAAAAAAGTCGAGGCTTTTGGCTCACCCATAACGACAAAAACTTTTTTGACTGTTTTAGTTGTTTTTTCAACCATGGCCACGATGTGATCGGAGTCCTTGTGAGATGAATAGCCACTTATGGTCTCTACCCTGGCTCTAACTGGGACAATAGCGCCGTTTATTTCCACCTCTCCTGGCTTGTCCTGGATTTTCCTACCGAGTGTACCCAAGGCCTGGTAGCCCATGAGGAGAATCGTGCTTTTTGGATCTGGTAGAAAAGCCATTTCATGCCAAAGAACCCTACCGCCTGTCGACATCCCTGACCCAGCAATAACAATCTTTGGATAAGTCATTTTGTCTATCTCTTTTGAGTCCAGAGATCCGTGAGTAATGGAGAGTTTGGGAAATTGGAAGATGTTATCACCTTGTTTTATTTCCTTTTGGACAGATGGGTTAAAGTCTTCGGCATGCTCTTTGTAAATATCTGTCACTTTTGTGCCGAGTGGTGAGTCCAAATAAACTGGCACAGAGGGAATTTTTTTATCTTTTATTAGGTTGTTTAATTCATATAAAATGACTTGTGTTCTCTCTACTGAAAAAGCAGGAATAACAACTGTTCCTCCGCTGCTAATCGTCTCTGTAACAATTTGTTTAAATCTCTCATCTCTGTCTTTCACAGGTTCGTGATTTCTATCTCCATAGACGCTGTCGACAACAAGATAATCTGCGTCAGTTATATCTTCTGTATCTTTCAAAATAGGTGTTGGTGAGTTACCAGAGTCCCCGGTAAAAACAATTTTTTTGCCGTCAAAACTAAATTCGTACATGGCTGATCCGAGAATGTGCCCAGCATCTTTGAGGTAAACGGAAAAATCTTCACCTATTTTGCTATCGACATGGTAAGGCAAAGTTTTCCAAAGAGAGAAAGCCCGATCCACATCATCTTTTGAATAAAGAGAGTGTTCTGTCTCGCGCAAGATATCTCTCGATTTCATATCCATGACTTTTATGGCGTCGAGTAGCATGGGATAAGCAATCTCTCTTGTCTCCTCTGTAGAATAAATTACTCCACTAAAACCATCTTTAACTAATTTTGCCACTTTTCCTATGTGATCTAGGTGAGCGTGGGTTAAAAAAAGAAAATTTATTGAGCCAGGATTGTAAGGAAAAGGTTTTTTGTTCTCTTCGTATGCCTCCGAGGTGCCTTGAAGTAGTCCACAATCAACAAGTATTTTTGTATTATCTGATTCCAAAAGAAAATTTGCTCCAGTGACTGCACCTACGCCCCCAAAAAATGTTAAAGAAAGTTTTTTTTCCATTTCAGTATTTACAAAATCTCCCCGCTTCTAGAAAGGAGCTTGATCGAGTAAAGAGAGCCGACAACTCCACCAGCTAGGTCCATCAAAAGATCAGAGGAAGTGTCTCTAATATAGAAAATGCCATCCGAGAGAAAAGTAATGCCAAAATATAATTCAAAAATCTCCCAAAGAACACCGATAATTACCACGCAAAATATAGAGAAGAAAACTATTTCCCCTTTTGTTAATTTAAGAGAGGAAAAGTAAGACTTGATTGAGAAAAGAAACCAAATAGAGGAAAGTGAAACTGTTAAACCACCAAGAAAATGTAAAATGACATCTATCCATGGAATACTCCAGTATAGGTAAAAATCAGAGGCTATAGTGTGGAGAATTGCGACTATAATAAGGAGAAAAAGAGCCTCTCGGAATAATTTTTTCTTCATTTAATCTAATTGTACCTTGGATTGTGAAAGAGAGGAATTGGCCACTTAAACTCCTCAAGCAACGTCGATACTTCAAACTGGATTT
>CAYUID010000003.1:0-682 GCA_964444765.1 uncultured Candidatus Saccharibacteria bacterium | reverse complement strand
ACACGAAAGGTGAGTAATTAAAGTGGGATTACGTGAGATATTCCCCTACTACGAAGATCAGGTTGGTGTCCGCAAATACATCAGTCAGAACGAAAATTGAAATTAGCGCTCATCGTGATGTAAAGATATAAGACTTCCCTAAAAAATTTTTAGGTAGAAAATATCAAACGTAAACCCTGTTTAAATTATAACGCTGACAATCTCTTTGACTAGTTGATATTAAATTTTTTCCGTGCTTTTGTGAAAAATAGGTTAAATTATCAAGATAATGCTTAGTTATCTATACTAAATCTCTTGTAATCAAAAACTTTTCTGTCTTTGAACCAGAAATTTATCTCGTGTTCAGCCTCTTTGGCATTTTCCGATGCATGAACCAGGTTCATAACTGCTCTTTTTTCTAGGTTTCCTAAAAGTGGAGAGTCCACAGAGAAATCCCCCCTTATGGTGCCCATCTCGGCAGCGTATGGCATGGTTTGTCCAACTATTTTCCTGACCATATCAACAGCATGAAGACCTTGGATAACCATTTTTACTAATGGAGCAGAGGTCATGTAGTCTAGTGTCCAATCTCTGACCATGGTTCCAATCTTAAAATTATTATCTGTGCCCAAATTTTTCAATGGATCAATATTTTATTTTTGATAATTAGCTAAATTTTTATTCCCTACCAGATAAATCTACA
>CAYUID010000002.1:14109-22093 GCA_964444765.1 uncultured Candidatus Saccharibacteria bacterium | reverse complement strand
ATATTCCTTGATACCCAACTCTTCGATGGTTTTTGTTGAGAATCGGTTGAGGTCAAAGAATATGGCCAGGCGCATATTTTTCACTGCCAGAAATTCTTTGAGTAATCGAGTTTTTATCCTGATTTCATTATCGGACATTGTAATAACATCTTCATCATCACCATTGTCGTCAATCAGAATAAACTTATTATTTCTTCTATCTTCGTAAAGATTGAAGTAGTATCGAAACTCTTCGGATACTTCCCAATAACCCTCTTTCATCCCATGAAAGCCACGGCTCATAACGATTGGCTCGACCCCCTCGTCGGAGGGACGCACATACTTTCCTGTTTGTTTGCCATCATTCCAAACAAACCAAAAACCTGGTAACCCATTACCTATGGTCAAATCCCAAGACGGTTCTTTCAGTGATTTCTCAACGTGGTCGTTGGCAATTAGACAACTAAAAAACGTTACCCATTCTTTTGAGGTATCTTTATTGCCTGAATAAACTGATATCCATTCTCCTTTCCCTATACTATCTAATTTATTCAAAAAATCAGTAAATTTGAGGTCAACATCTTGCATAATATAAGGTTAGTGTATTTTATTTTTACAAAATTTGGAAGATAAAAAATGGGTGTGCGCAGATTGCTCCACGCACACCCATTGGTGTTGATTATCAACTTCTTCCTAACCCCTGTGATCAATGCACCATTGTCTGGCGTTCTGGAACATTCGGAGCCACGGAGAAGCTTCGAGACCTTCCCATACTGACGGCTTCCAAGGCCATTGCCACAAACGGAAACAGCGTTCAGGGTGAGGCATCATCGCGAGATGACGCCCGTCCGGTGAGCATAGAGCCGTGATACCGAATGGCGAACCATTCGGGTTGTACGGATACACTTCCGTTCGATTGCCTTCGGGATTGAGAAACGCAAGGGGCGAAAGCTTTCGCTCTGAAACCTCCTGCGCTATGGACTGATCCGGATAGACCAGCCTTCCTTCGCCATGAGCAACCCACACGCCAATTTTCGAACCCTCCATGCCGGCAAGAAGCACTGACGGACTTGGTAGAATTTCCACCTGTGTCCATCGGGACTCAAACCGACCTGAAGTGTTATGAACGAATCTCGGCTGCTTTTCGCCTGTGATCCCTTTCCATGGAACCCACCCGAGTAGTGCCATGAGCTGACAGCCGTTGCACACGCCGAGCGAAAACGTATCCTCGCGAGCGTAGAATCGGTCGAACATCTCCTTCAACTTGCGGTTGAAGAGGATGGTGCCTGCCCAGCCCTTTGCACTGTCGAACACGTCCATATAGGAGAACCCGCCTGCGAAGATGATGCCCTGGAACTGCTCCAGGTTAGTCCTGCCTTCAAGGAGATCACTCATCGTGACATCCCATGGTTCAAGACCAGCAGCTGCACATGCAGCTTGCATCTCCCGATCGCCGTTCGTGCCTTCCTCGCGTAAAACTACCACGCGAGGTTTGTCTGACACTTGCAAAACCTCTGGAAGCGTTTCCGCCGGAGCGAATGAGAGCTGATACGACGAAGCCGTACCGATGCCTGGAAGCTGGTCCTGATGACCAGAGTGTTCTTCTTCGGCACAGACAGAGTTCATCTGCAGCTCTTCGATCTTGGCGCTTGTTGCTTCCCACCAGCTCCGGAGTTCCCTCGTCGTACTTCTGAAGAGTTCTCCGGTATCATTTGCATCGACGATGCATGATGTGCTGTCGAGAGTAACACCGATCATGCTGATCGGTACTTCGAACGATTGACAGATTTCAACAATCCGCTTTTCGTTTTCAGTTCCGAGTTCGATGACGAACCCGAGTTCCTCGCCAAATAGCACAGCTAGAGCTTCTGCAGCATGAGGGATGCTCATACTGAATCCGCACCGGCTCGCCATGCACATCTCGACAATTGCGGTTATGAGGCCGCCGTCGCTTCGATCATGCAGAGACAGAATCAACCCTTCGTCGAGCATCTGCTGCACCGCAAGAAACGCGTTCTTGAGGAGCTTGGGATTTTCAACGTCGGGCGACTTATCGCCGAGCTGGTTGAAAGCTTGAGCCAGAGCTGAACCGCCAAGGCGATTTTTACCCTGTCCAAGATCGATCAATGCAAGACTGCTTGCACCGGGTTTTTTGATGTCCGGCGTGACCTTCTTGGTGATGTCGGGTACAGGTGCATATCCCAGAATCACCAAACTCCCAGGAGCCTTTACGAGCTCTCCCGAAATCGTTGCTGCCATTGAAAGGCTGTCCTTTCCACCATCAACTGCAATGCCGAGCCCGACCATCAGGTCAGACATAGCAACTGCAGCATCATAGAGTAAGGCACCTTCGTGAGGCAGCTTCGCAGGCCACATCCAATTTGCACGGCACCGGATTTCTCCGATGCCGTTGATCCGTACCGAGGCCATGTTGGTGAACATTTCTGCCACCGCCATTCGAGCTCCGGCTTTTGGATCGATCAACATCTTTACCGGCTGTTCGCCGATTGCAGAGACGCTTCCACTCAGACCGAAATGGCTCTGAGCATTCACGCTTGCATTGGCGATCGGAATCTGAGCGATCCCGCAGCATTGCTGCTGCGCTACGAGCCCAGTGACACTTCGGTCCACCTTGTGAACGAGGAACCCTTTCGAGCCGACGCTGGGAAGCCTGAACACCTTTTCAAGCGCTTCGGCGACTGTGACGTCTGGCAGGTCCAGAGGCTTGAGGCCTTCGGTTCGCCGTGCTGACCCGAACGTTTTCTGAGGCATATTCGTAAGAATCTGCTCCAAGTTCAGTTCGACGGGCGTTGTCCTATTCTGAGTGTCTTCAACAACAACGTTTCCGCTGCCATTGATTTCACCGAGGACTTCGCAGTTGACGCGTTCGCGTTTGCAGATCGACTTGAAAAACTCGATCTGTTCCGGCCTGATCAAGAGTCCGTATCCTTCTTGGAATTCGGCGCTCCAGATTTTGAGGACAGACATCGTCTTGTCGCCAAGAACGATACCGCGAATGCCGATCTTTCCACCAAGTGGCTCAAGCAACTCCGTAAGGACATTGCTCGGACCACCGGCACCTTGATCGTGAATGCTCGAGATGGGATTGTTGTCTCCCATTTCAATACAGGCCCGAATGACCCGGTTCGCACGATTCTCCATCTCGGCGTTACCGCGTTGAACGGAGTTGAAATCGAGCGACTCGGTGTTCTGACCCTGCATCATGCTTGAGGCTGAACCCCCGCCGACCCCGATGGGATAAGCAGGACCGCCGATGCGTATGATGAGCATTCCAACTTCAGATTTTTCCTTCGCAGTGTGTCCGTCGAACAGATGTCCTACGCCACCACTGTAGAGGATCGGTTTACGTGGCTCGCGCCACTCGTTGCCGATTGTCTGACCGAAGGTTCTGGTAAAGCCCAGTGTAAGCGGCTCGCCGAATTGATTGCCGTAACTCGATACGCCGTTGCTACCCTCGATGAGAATCGAAAGTGGCGAAGCATACTTCGATGGCTTGTCTCTGCCGACAACCTCTCCCGGAATTTCGTAGCCGGGAATAAAAAGGTTTCCGACAAAGTAACCAGCGACACCGATGCCGACGATGCCTCCACGTCCAACCGCACTGTTGTCGCGTATCCGTCCACCAGAACCCGTCTGAGCTCCAGGGAAAGGCGCAACAAAAGTTGGATGATTGTGCGTCTCTGCAGTGCAGGTGATGTGAACCACCTTCTCCAAGATTCGCATTGCGGATGGTTTACCCGGCGTGACCGGCAGAATAAGGCGTGTGCCAAATCCCTGGATCACTCCGGCATTGTCTTTGAAAGCAACGAGACTACGGTTGCTGCCGAGACTTTTCAACGGTTGCTGAACGATCTCGAACAGCGTTTTCTGCATTGGCGTTCCGTCGATGACGATCTGGCCTTTGAAGTACCAGTGCCGACTGTGCTCGCTGTTGGCATTACCCAACTGAAACAATTCGACGTCCGTCGGATTTCTGTGAAGCACTTCCGTAAAGAGATGCTGATAATACTCGAGGTCCCGGGCATCCATGCCAAGGCCGAGAGTGCTATTCATCTCTTCGAGCGCGATTTTCCCACGACCCATCAGGTCGATCACTCGGACATCTTCCGGTTTGATACCGGTGTCAAAGCTTTCGATTCCAGTCGGATAATGCTCCTCAGTCATCCGGTCGAGACGAGTCTTGAGGATGTCTGCCGAGTCGCAATTACTGGCATATCGGTGAGTGCGCTCAATACGCGTGATCTGCTGAAGTCCCATGGCCTGGCAAATTGATACTGCATTCGATGAGAACGGAGTTTCGATTGAAAGCCTGGGGCCGATCTCGACTGCGTTCTGCGCTGCGATGTTTGGTTGGAGACTGGTCTTTTCCGGTTCAAACGTTTCTGCGATGAGCCACTGAAGCTCTATAAGTTCCTGTTCTGACAGCTGGCCTGTGGTCTCAACATAGAAACCAAGGTCCAGGCCGCTGTCTACCTGTCGGTACATGCGATAGATCATTGGTCTCTCCTTTACGTTGTGAATGTGCTTTTCAGCCAAAACGAATTGGCTGATCTTTGGTTAGATTAGCTAAAAAATCTTGAAAAATCAACGTTTTCATGTTCTTTTATTTTTCCAAAGAAAAAGGGCCTGCCATCTTGCGATAGCAGACCCCATGAAGGATTGAGACTTTCATCATCGAACGCTGAGTGTCGAACCAGAGTATTCGAGTCCCTTTGGTCGAATGACGACCTTCTTGTCGCCACTTTCGATGTATCCGGCACGAATCGCATCCAGACCACTTGAAGATGCCACTTCGACCACCACATCAGCGTCGGCTTCTGACACATAGAGAGCGAATCCCGCTCCCATGTTGAAGTTGCCATACGCTTCTGTGTCATCCACTGGGCCGTGTTCCTGCAAGAAAGCGAACACTGGCAGTTGCTTCGGAAGCCGTTCAACGATGTAGCTGAACGGCTGCGTTGCACGCATGAGCTTCCGCCATCCGTGGCCGGTGATGTTCACGGCGTAGTGGATGTTTACTCCGCGATTGAGGCAGTCTTCGACGAGACCAACATAGATGTGCGTTGCATCCAGAAGTGTCTCGCCATAGCTACGACCATCCGCAAGAGTCGTCAGGTAGCCATCGGGCAGTTTGTCAGCGATTTTCCGAGCCATCGTGAGTCCATTCGCGTGGATTCCCGAACTCTCGATGAGAACGATTACATCTCCATGCCGAATGTTGTCGGCGATGATGAGATGTTCTTTCGGTTTGACCAGCCCCATTGCCGAGCCGGACAACACAACTACTTCCGGCACAACGACACCTTTCAGCGTCGGTGTTTCGCCGCCGCCCCACGCACATCGCGCAAGGTTGCAAGCGTTCTTCCAGCCATCCACGAGGTCGCGGCATCGAGCTTCGTCGTTGAACCAATTGGAATCACCAACGGCAAGATGCATTGCCACTGAAAGCGGAAGCGCTCCCAGCGTAATCATGTCGTTGACAATCATCGCAACGGTGTCTTGAGCGACGTGGTCGTAGTAGGTTTTTCCGGTCAGCTGATACATTGCATCAGCGACGAGATTCTTGGTGCCGAGCCCTTCCTCAACATGCGCGAAGTAACTTTTAGCTGCTTCGATGAGGTAAGCACTCTCACCACGACTCATTTCGACTTCCTGAAATTCGCCGTTGTTCAGACGCCTCACGTTGGCGGCTGTCTCACGGCCTGCGAGCTGGGCCATTCGCTTGAATGGGTCCATCGCGTCGTAATTCACGCCGACGCCAGCGTAGGTCATCTTTTCGGCCATTTCTCACTCCTTATTGTTTGATTGAATGTGCAATTCAAGCCCGATAAACGGGCTTGCTTTCAGGGTTACATTACTGAAAATAGGAATAAAAACAAGCCACATAATTTATTGATTTTCAATCAATGAAATCCAAAAACTCTCCGTATTTTTCTCTGAATGTTTGGCGGTCCATTCCTTTCTTTTCCATAAATTCTTCAATCTTTCTTGACCGGACAAATTTCATTGCTGCAAAGTAGCAACAACCGATGATGGCAAAGAACCCTATTACTCCGAACGATGTAGTGAAGTCAGATAGTCGTAAAGGTGTAGGAGTTTCATTACCGGCGTTACTTTCAATAGCAAAAATAACAACAGAAAAAAGGAAGGTTAAAACAGCATTAAAAAAGTTTTTCCCAAATACTTTGTCTCTTTGAGGTAAATGATCTTCAATAGGCCGCTGAATTCCTCCGGCGGCTTTGTAAACACAAAGCCCGCCACGGGTCTCCCTTGCGGGACGTATAAGTTTCCCTATACGGCGATGAAGCAACCCCATGACGGGTTTTCTATGCTTCATCGACTTGAGACCATGCCACCGGAATGGTTACCGAGGGTTGTAGGTCCTGCCCTTGCGGGCTATTCAACTGTAATTTCAGTATACCGGATTTTCGTTGGCAATTCAATATATTTTCAGTTGAGAAAAGACCATAAAACTGCTAATTTACAAGTAAGAATGACAATGAAGATGAAACAATCAAAATACTCAAAACTTTTGGAGCGGCTGGAAACGAATACACACTTTCTCTTACAGATTCGCAATCAGCGCAGTGTTTTTTCAATACCAAACGAAGGGTTTGAGAGCATTCGTGATAGTGGTGAATGGTATGTAAAAACCCTTCCAAAATTCAGAAAAAAATATCACGAAGCGTGCTTGAAACTGGCGGACATGGGGTCATCTATAGTCAAACAACAATTTGGCAACTTACAGTTCGATAGCGGTGATTTTGCCGTTTTTATTTCTTCCTACATTGTAGGTGGCAAAAAAGAAGCCGAGCAGATAATGGCTCGCCGGCCATTTGGTATTTCATATCAAAGTTTGAGGGCCGTGAGCCCAAAAGAGCTGGCCAATTTCAAAAAGGATTACCCAGAAGGCGCACTCTTTGTTATAAGTCCCGACCTGCCGGAAAAGGAGGTGCTGGATTTTTTCCGGTCCATTTATCGCACCAAGCATGGAATGGCAAGAATGATGATGGCAGGCCATCAAGAATCACGAGTGCGTGGATACTCAAAAGATAAGAAGGAGCGGCACAAAAGTATTTACAGGATGTGGCAACGCTATTCTTTGATGAATGCCTCGCAAATCAAGAAACTGGTTAGTCATTACATAAACAAATATGCAGCGATTGCTGAAATTATCAGTAAGGAAACCGGCAAAAAAGTTGGTGAGGAAACACTACGCACCATCGTAAGACGGATGAGCAAAGGAAACTCTATGTAATTTTATGTAGACCAAATAAAAGAACAGCGCGTTCTCGAGACAAACCTGCGACCATGAAGTTGTAGGTTTTTTCGTTTATGACAATGACAAGAGAAACAACAAGAGACGCATATTTTTCGACACCGGACTTGAGTTTGGCCGGTGTGATTTTGTTGTCTCATCCTCTTGAAGCGATTGAAAGGCAGACTTCACGCAAAGCTCAATTTCTTTTCAAGGACGATGCAAAGCTGAAGGAAGTCGTAAACGGATACTGGCGCGGTGAATTGCAGGTCGAGCCGCAGGCCTACTACAACGCTATACGGACCATCAAGGCCCGGCTCTACGCCGAGGAATAGCCATGACCATAAGCGAAGCCACAATCCGAGAGTTTCAGCAGGTCGTAAAAGAAGATTACGGCAAAGAGCTAACGCTTCCACAAGCATCAGAGATTCTCGCCACGCTTGTTGGTTATTTTGAGCTGCTCAATCGGATTGATGCTCGTAAGAATGAAAATGAATATGGAAAACCCGATAGCAAAAAAACACAAGGTTAGGAATTGGGACGAGAAGCATTTTTTTATCAGCGATGAGTATATGAATACTTACGCAAAAATCTTTGGCCCCAATGGCACTGCCGTCTACGCATCACTATGCAGAAGAGTAGATAAGAATCAAAGCTGTTTTCCGGGCGAAGAATTGATGGCCAAAGAGAATGGCATCACTGATAGGACAGTAAGAAAATACATCA
>CAYUID010000002.1:0-14099 GCA_964444765.1 uncultured Candidatus Saccharibacteria bacterium | reverse complement strand
TTATTCCGGTAAAATATTCGATGGCAAAAGACAATGAAAAAAATTAGATGAAATTAATAAAAAAAATCCAGAAAATAAACGAGGCCAACCTTATCGTCATCGAAAGAACACGCAGCAAAGCCGGTAAGTGGTATAACAATGTCTACTACCAAGTGGACAAATCTGAATGGAAGAAACCGAAGGAAACTGTTTCCTATGGTAGCCAGAGGAAAATATCGGCACCACCAGAGGAAAATGACAACAGTCCCCATAGGAACTATATTCCTCATAAGGATACGCATAATAAGGATACTCATAAGAACGATAATGCGTCTGATAAAAAATCCTTCAAATTGATTCGTGATTTTATACCAAAGACCTATGAGGAAGACAGGTGCAGGGAGATTGCCAAAGCTGTCGGAGAAGAGTGCATAAATCCACTTCTATCGGTCTTGAGAAAAGATGGATTCTTTGTAATAGAGAAAGCGTGGGGCTTATACCGAGAAGATGTCCAAAGAGGAAAGAAAATAGACAAACCGGCAGCATACTTCTTCGGGATAATCAAAAAGGTAAAAGAGCCACGTTCGAGTAGAAACATTGGCCCTCCCTCATAAAATTTTGTTCAACTTTTCAAGCAAACTTATAACAATTATCGAAACTCACAAAACCATGAAAACTATAAAAAACAATCCACAAAAAGTTAGCTCTGCGAGACAGCCATATTCTCAAAAGAGCTTCATGCAAGCCGGTTCTCCGCAGGAAGCGTTTGTCGCTGATTTGCGATATATTTTCCACAAATATGAAGTCGCTGTTATGACAGAAAAACGCCGGATGGGTCGGATGACGAGGCGCAAGTAAAAATGGTGGATTTTGGTGGAAATAAACCTATGAAATACAAGATAAAAGGCACAATGAAGCAGAAGTTAGCGGTTGTCGAAGTCATAAAAAATGGCGGCAATGTTGGCGCTGCTATGCGAAAAGTTGGTTATTCTTCCAATACCGCCAAGACGCCACAGAAATTGACTGAAAGTGATGGCTTCCATCTGCTTACTCAAGAGTATTTTCCAGACAGGCGACTGGTCGAACTTACTGCGCAAGGACTTGAGGCGGTCAAATTCTATGAAATTCCAAATGAGAATCCACTGATATATCCCGATTGGCTTACTCGCCATAAATACCTTGAGCTGGCCTATAAGCTGAAAAAAATGTTATAATTATCATGTTGACCAATATCCGAGATGCCCAGAGTTTTTTATTTGCTTCGTTGCCCGAAAGGGGCAGCTATGCCAATGAAGTAACCCTCTGGGTCATGGAATTTGGTCAACCATAGCTGTCCCTTTCGTGTATATGAAAACAACTACTCAAAAATCAATTTTCTGGGCTCGAGTATCTACCAAAGAACAGGCAGAAGAAGGATACTCACTTTCATCGCAAATAAAGCTGATGCGTGATTACGCTGAACGGAAAGGTATGGTGGTCGCCAAAGAATTTATCGTCCCCGAATCAGCCAGTGGTAAACAAGAGCGTAAACATTTTCAGGAAATGCTTGAATACCTCAAAAAGCATCCAGAGATAAAATTTGTTATTTGCGAGAAGGTAGACAGAATAAGCCGCAACTTCAAGGATGCAGTAAAGCTGGATGATTGGCTCAACGAAGATGAAGAGCGGCAAATTCATTTCGTGAAGCAAAGTTTGGTTATCCACAAAAATGCAAAGTCGCATGAGAAATTCCAATGGGACATTTATCTCGTGCTTGCCCGGAATTACAGCAACAACTTGTCCGAAGAAACAAAAAAGGGACTGGATGAGAAGAACGCAGGAGGTTGGTATGCAGGCAATCAAAAGCGTGGCTATAGGACCATTGGCGATATAGGCCACAAAATCTGGGCTATAGATGATTCACTGGAATCAGAGGCACGATTCATAAAACTCGCTTTTGAGTTATATGACAGCGGCGAATACACCACCAAAACTCTTGGCAAACGATTGTTTGAAGAAGGTTGGCGCAGTAGCGTTGGCAAACCAATAAGTAAGTCGGAGATGCACAAACTACTTTCAGATTGTTTCTATTGTGGTGAATTCATGTGGAAGGGCGTGCACGAGAAAAATGCAAAACATCCTCCGCTTATTTCGAAGGAGTTGTTTTATCGTGTTCAAGAAAGGATGACAAGGAAACTTACCGGAAAGTATCGTAAGCACGAATTTCTATTTCAAAACATTGTCTGTGGAGAATGTGGTCGTTCTGTAGTTGGAGATATAAGAAAAGGCCACATCTATTACCACTGCACTCGGCACGAGACAAATTGCACACAGCGTCAATATACTCGACAAGAGGTTTTGGAAAAACAAATTTCAGAATTTTTTGAAGCGCTCGAGGTCAAAAATGAAAGAGTTGTTGAAGTTATACGCAAAGCTCTCAAAGAGAGCCATGCGGATGAAATGGAATATCACAATAAAACAATGAGTGAACTCAATCGTCAGTATACCTTACTGCAAAATCGTCTCGACATGCTGTATGACGATAAGCTCGATAGCAGAATCTTACCCGAGATGTATGACAGAAAATTCAAACAGTATAGCGAGGAGCAAACCAGTATCTTGGCGTCTATTGAACGCCACAAGGCCGCAAACATCAATTATTTTGACCTCGGTGTAAAAATTTTCGAACTCTCACAAAGAGCAAGAGAGATATACGCAAAATCAGCCACTATGGCTGAAAAACGTTCACTTCTTGGTTTTGTATTTTCGAACCTTCAGTTGAAGGACAAAAAGCTAATACCTGCCTACGCAAATGCGTTCGAGCTTGTGGCTTCACGAGCCGAAACTGGAAATTGGCTGCCAGACTTGGACTCGAACCAAGATACACGCCTCCAGAGGGCGCGGTCCTACCATTAGACGATCTGGCAATAGATAAAAGATAGCTTAAAAATTGACCTTTAACAATATAGATGGCGAAGGCAATGGGTGTAACCCCATTGCCTTTAATGCCCAGTTAGCCGGACATTAGCCGATTACCCTCGAAGGTAAAGCTGGCGGCGTGTAGGACATCTTTACCTCGGAAAACCGAGGCGTAGACCTCCGAGCCCACCCTGACTTTTTTCAGTTCGTCGGCCAGCATCTTGTCCGCCATTTCCATGGCGTTCGGATCCGAATCAGCATCAAACGATTGCGATCGGATATCCCTCTGGCCCCCATTCCGGTTCGGCGCATCCACTATCATACTGAAGCAGTACGGCAGCTCTCTTGTGTGCATGAGTACCTCTAGTAATGTATTTATAGACCTTAGCCCAAACTAAATCAATATTGAAAAAAATAGATTATACTTTCAAATATTTTCTAACTGCAAGGTAACTTGAGATGGAGCCAATGAAAATTCCTGATATGACAATTAAAAAGAATATCTGGCCAAAGTTTTGGGTGTAATACTGAAAGACATTGAAACCGACAAAGAAACTTTCGGTTATGGAGCCAAGCCACAAAGTGACTGGGTAAAACAGGATCAGGGTGAAAATGGCTGAAACAAAACCATAAATTGTGCCTGTGATGAAAAATGGACCACGAACATAGGCAGAAGAAGCGCCGACTAGACGCATGACGGATATTTCATCACGAGAAATGTAAATAACCAAACGCAAAGTATTGAAGGTGATGAGAATGGAAATAGCGATGAGAAGCAGGGTTAAAATAAAGCCGAGTTTATTGGCTGAATTGATTATTCTGGTCAACGTATCGATAGCATCTTTGTTTTGATAATAATTGACCTTATCTATAATACTCGAGCCGTCAGTCGAGCCAGCTCCTTTACTCTCAAGAAATTGAACAATGCTGCTGTACTGTGATGGATCTTTTGCTCTTATATTTAAAGTGGCACCGAGTGGATTGTACCCGAGCTCATCCAGTGCTTGTAAAGTTATCTGATCGTTTTCATATTTCTTTTTAAAATCTTCCAGGGCTTGCTCTTTTGAGACATAAACAACAGGTGGTTTGACTTCGGGCAACTGCTCCAAACTTTTCTTCATGGCCAGAATGTCGTTCTCATCGGCAGTTTTAACAAAGTAGACATTTATATCAACCTTGTCTTTTATTTGCTCCAAAGTCGAGTTCAAAATAGCCCCGAGAAAAATGGTTGAACCTATAACAAAAAGAGTAACCATCATAACCAAGATAGAAGAAAGCGAGACAAAACCGTTTCGCCAGAAGCTAAAGAATCCTGAACGTATTACTCTTTTTACTTTAACCCAGGCCATTTTTATATTATGTATTTCCCCTCTTCGTCATCGCGTATTATTCTACCATTCTCCAAAGTTATGACGCGTTTCCTTAGGGAATCTATCACTCCTTTGTTGTGAGTGGTCAACATAACCGTGGTGCCGAGGTCATTTATTTTTTTTAATATCTGAACAATATCAAAAGTGTTCAAGGGGTCGAGGTTGCCTGTTGGCTCATCGGCAATAATAACATCAGGCTGATTAACAATGGCCCTGGCGATGGAAACCCTTTGTTTCTCCCCACCTGAAAGTTCTCCAGGGAAATTCCAGATTTTTTTCGATAGGTCAACTAGGTCTAAAACATGAGGCACATCTGCTTCTATCTCCTCGTCCGACCGACCAGCAGCTTCCATGGCAAAAGCTATATTCTCGTACACATTTTTGTCCGGCAAAAGCCTGAAATCCTGAAAAACCACCCCTATTTTCCGGCGTAGATCATTTATCTCTTTTTTAGAAAGGGAGTGGATGTCGGTCGTATCAAAATAGACCCTGCCCTTCGATGGTGACTCCTCGGCCAAAATCATCTTTACAAGCGTGGTTTTACCAGCACCCGAGTGCCCAACTATGGAGACGAATTCTTTTGGTTCTATCGAGAGCGAGACCTCTTCTAGAGCAACTGAGCTATCAGGATAAACCTTTGAAACTTTGTCGAAATTAATCACAAAAACATTATAACCCATTGAAAAATAGGAGCAAAATAAAATTCGGCCTTAACTTATTTGAAAACGGTGATTTGTGCAGTACTCGTATTGGCTGGAGAAGCCTTGTCGTAAGCTTTTGCTGTTATTGTGTGCGTACCAGAAGCGACTTGCTTATTAACATTCCATCTATATGAATAAGGATAGGATGAATCAGAAGCTTTGAGAGTGTTGTCTATGTAGAATTCGACTTTGGATATTCCGGAGTCATCTGAAGCCATAGCAGATATACTGACACCACCAGAAACTTTTGCATTATTTACTGGAGAAATGATGGAAACTGTTGGTGGTGTTGTGTCCGGTATACCGGCAACGGCATCAGATACACTAACGTATTGAGGATTATTGTCGGCTTTTGAGTCGGAAACTGCCACACTACATGTAAATGACCCTCCACTATTTATAGGATCAGGTGAGACGGAAAATGAGACTGATCCACCTGGCGGAAGTGAACCAGAAGATGGGATAGCGTGGCACCACGACTGGTTGGCCGAAGCAATCCAATTCATTGTTACAGCTCCAGAATTTGCTAGGTTAACTACCTGCGGAGCTGGAGAAATTCCTGAATTCGAGCTGAAATAAAGAGAAGTTGGTGAGAGACTTATATGTGAGTATTGAGATGTTCCGGAAGTATAAACACTTTGAACTCCAGCGATATCATCTGGATCCAAACTTTCTTTGTCTACTTCACAATACCCCTCGGATGGCCACATCGTTGCCGTGGGCACATCGGAGTGATTGAGTCCTATAAAGTGACCGAACTCATGTGTTATTGTATTTTGAATATATAGTCCTCCATTACAAGGCATTGCGCTAGTTATTTGCGGATAGGTTTCGTTTATGACAATGTCTGAATCGATCAGTTGGAGATTGCCATTCCACCAATAGGTTGTATAGGCAACATATGAACCACCATCATTTCGGAAAAATATATTATTTGTCCCATCTGCTGCTACGGTCGAAGAGTTTGTGGGCCCTGCATCCGTTAGTGTAAGACTGACACCGCCCTGGTTGTGCCAAGCAGCTCCGGCGGCCTCTATGTCTGCCCTAATCGCTGCTGGATCAAGACCCTCAACGTTTGCAGTGTTAATGTAATATTTCACAATCTGATTCGGCCAACGTGCGCCGGAGACAGCATAAGCTTTAGCCAGAACAGGAGAGAGAAGCTGAGCTAGGGAGAGAACAAAAAAGATTTTTAATAAGTTCTTCATGTTAATTATTTTGAGTCTTTAAGTGATAAACGCAAGTCTTGCATGCTCATGCCGTTACTTAGCGTCCCATCTTTTTTGAATCTCAATACTGTCTTCTCGTTTGTGGGTCCACCTCCAGTCACTTTGTATCGACCACTTAAAGTTTTTTCCAAGAAAACTACTGCTTGATCACCCTCCTTCAATGGTTCCGGCTCTATGGATGACCTCATTGTAAGTCCACCGGCTTCACCCCCGATAAAATCAGCTTCTATCGAGTTACTTGATGATCCCTTTATCCATTCACTGACTGCCAAGGTTGCATGGGTAATTATAATTTTGTCTCCATATTCATTTGTCTCCAAAGAAGATTTGGTTTTTACGGTTTTGACGGAAGCGATAAGGTCAGAATCTGTGGATTTTTGTTTAAGATCATCTGGTGTATTTTTTTGCACGACAACTGAACCATTCTCCATCTGGCCCAAGCCCGCAGTGGCCAAGAGTTCAGAAGTCTCGTTAGTCATATTGTTTGTATAAATGAAAATTGAAATAACCACCAGAAGAAAAGCCGCCCAGTGCATTGCGGGATAATCTGGGGCATCATGCCAACTCTTATACCAAGGATATTTTTCCAACAAATACTGGTGAGTTTTTTGCATCAATCTATATTTAGCTTATAAAACCTCTAATATATTATACACGAAAAAACCCAGGAATTAAGCCGGGAATTCACAGGTAGAGAGTAGGGTTAAATTACTTTAGGTTTCTCTCTGCTTCTATAAAATCATCTAGTTCTCCCGAGAGAACTTCGTCAACTTTGCTAGTTTCTACGCCAGTTCTGTGGTCTTTGACCATTTTGTAAGGATGCAAGACGTAGGAGCGAATTTGGTTTCCCCACTCGATTTGGGTGGTTTTGCTTATGTACATCCCTTTCTCTTTTGAAATTCTCTCTTCCTCCAGTGCCTTGTAAATTTTACCCTTGAGAATCTGTAGAGCTTTCTCTTTGTTTTGAGCTTGAGATCTCTCATTGTCTGACTGGGCGGAGAGATTTGTAGGCAAGTGAACGACTCTAACGGCAGTCTCTCTTTTGTTTACATTCTGTCCACCCGGACCAGAGCTCCTAGAAAACTCAACTTTCAGTTCTTTTTCTGGAATTTCTATATCACCTTTTACTTTTTCAAATTTTGGAATGACCTCAACAAGAGAAAAAGAAGTGTGACGAAGAGATTTACTACTAAAAGGTGAAATTCTGACCAAACGATGAACCCCGGATTCGTTTTTCAAGGTTTCATAAGCATTTTTTCCAGAAATTTCAATCGTAACGTTTCTATATCCCCCATGATCATTTTCATTCGAATGGATTTTGGAGACAGAAAATCCTTTTTTATTACAAAATTTCAAGTACATATTTAAAAGCATTGCTGAAAAATCTTCAGCATCATCCCCCCCGGCCCCAGAGAAAATTGTCATTATTGCATCACCTGAATCATATTTGCCACCTCCGACAATCTCTGCTTTTAGATCCTGAATCCTTTTTATTGTAGCTTGAGCTTTGTCCTTGTTTGACCAGAAACTAGGAGATGTAATGGATTTTTCTAGTTCAGAAAGTTCGGCTTGTAGCTCATTTTTATCGCCCATGATTTGTGATTCTAACACACTTTACATTGATTTTAGACTTTGATTAAATTTATAAAGAACCGCAACCTTATTCCAGGAGACGACCATGGCTAGAATCAGGCCAGTACCAGAGCCGTCTCTTCCCTGGAATGAGAAGAACGGTGCAAGCGAGAGAAGTCTGCCGTATATCAGCAAGCAGCTCCACGAAGAGATCCGATCTCTGACCGAGCGTCAATGGAGAGTTCGGCTCAGCAAGATCACCAAAAAGCGCCTCGCTCGTGCAGTTGGTGATGACCCGCGGGTCACAATCGTCTGCAAGGGACAACCTCGAGTTGAGATCTTCGTCATGGAGCTAGAGGAGAACCAGGCGGCCATCAAGCTAGCCCTTCCCCTTCGCGGTCCAGAGGAAGCCGTTCAAGATGCTCTTCTGCGCCTCTTCCATTCAAAGAGAGTGGAGTCCAGGTTCTACCCAGAACACGGAGCAATCACTGCCTGGATTGTCCTTCCCTCAGCACCAGCAGTAGTCCAGGTTCCCTTCCCGGGGCCTGATGGCAGACGGGTGATGCTCACGACTAGAGAGGAAGCGGAGCGACAATCTTTTCCGGCGGCATGAACACCGTCGTCAGTTCTTCGAATGCAGGCCCGTCAGTGCGACGGGCTTTGCTATTTTTGAGCCACCTCGCAGGATCGAACTGCGGACCTGCGTCTTACGAAGACGCCGCTCTACCAACTGAGCTAAGGTGGCTTCTCTAGAGTGACCTAATGAACAACTCTACAGAATCCTCTCCAGGAAAGTCAAAATTGTCTGGAGCCTTTATCAAAGTGCTACCAGACAAGATATGATACAGCTCATACTGATCATAGTTTTTATATTTCTCTCTTAATTTTTGACCAAAATCAGCCACTTTATCATAAGTTTCCATTCTGTCTCCACTATAAGCTTCGCTCAAAATCTTTCTGATTTCGGCTCTTACGGCTTCCCTATCTGGTATTTTTTCCATAGACAAATTATACAGTATTGGACAAAAAACTACGGAGCCGTTGGTGAGACTTGCACTCACGACCTCTGTCTTACCAAGACAGTGCTCTACTACCCGAGCTACAACGGCAGTAGAGACAATATATCATAAGAAATAATTTTTACTTCCTCGATCTGTCTGTAAAAGCTAGAACGTGCTCAGCTAAACCAACAATGATGAACAGCCAGGCCCAAGTTGTGGACATAAAAACATGGCCCTTGTAATAATTTTGCAAAAGCAAAGCTAATCCAAAGCCACTGATTGCGTGGGCAAAATTACTAAAGACCACGTGTCGACGATCATATCTAAGAGCACCTTTTATTGACATAAAAATTAAAATTACTAATAACTCCCTTAATTATACCTTGATTAGAGAATAGATAAACCTAGTTGTAAACAGCCTGAAATATATAATCTACAAACAGAAACTCGCACAAACGTGTGTTGGTTTCTGTTTGTGCGAGGGTTACCACCTATTTTTCGGAGATTCATGAACATCACGAATATAAATCAAGTTTTCCGTGCAAATTCGTAGGTCACCCTGCCGATTTCCAAGTTGTTGGTGATCTCTGTCGACGCTGCTTCGAGGATATCCCAACCAGGAAACGGCCCGATGATTACTATAGTTGGGAGATAGGAGCGATCATCTCCACGAACACCAACGGTGTACGCTTCTCCCAAAAACTCGCTTTGAGATCGTACTTCAGAGAAATCATGTTGACTTGTATAAGCAACTCATCACTAGTCATGAGATGTACCTCTCCTTCTAATTTTTATATTACATTTTTGACAATTTTTTTCAATATATGCGCGGCCTAGTGGACGATGTTAGAACTGCTCTTTCTAAATTTTCTAATTATCAAATGAATAATAAAGAAAAATATGTATATATTTATAAATAAAGGAATGAATGAAACAATCATATAAATAATTGAAGAAAAAATTGTTGTTGGGTCAGAAGATGGAAGAATCCAAGCTAGAGAAGTTGACCAAGGAAATCCAAAAATCCATACAGGAAAAAGTTCTCCATAATTATCACCAACCAGTCCTCCAGCTAAAGCTGAGAGAAAATAAAACCAAAAGAGCAAAGCACATATTCCTAGGTACCAGTAGAATTCTTTTCTAGTTAACATAAATTAATTCTACCACAGTTCTCCAATCCCGTCGGTATAAAAAATAGAACCATATTTATGGCTCTGTTTTTTCCTGTGCGCAACGTACTGGACGCTGTTGGAACTAAGATTAAGGAAAATCCAGATTGTATTTCTATTCCTGATTTGTCTAGCTAGTGAAATATTTCTCTAATACATCAAAGTAATCACTGCCATCGTCAACTTCTTTGTAGTCGTTCCCATCCACCCATCTGAAATTATCATGTTCACTGCTTAATGTAAGTTCGCCCGAAACGTATTTTGCCCTGAATGCAACAAGGTAAACTACTTTTGGATAATTTCTATGTTCTTTCGGAAATTCATGGTACCAGACAGCAAATGGATTAAAAACCTCTATCTCAAGACCTGTTTCCTCTCTAACTTCTCTTTTAAGTGGGAGGATTAAACTCGATGCATCGCCATCTTTTGCTTCACCCTCTTGTATCTTGCCTCCAGGAAAATCGAGGCCTTCTTTAGGATCGAACAATACTAAGACTTTTCCGTCTTTTTCGATGAATGCTTTTTGACCAACACAAAACAATGCGTCTTCTTTCATAATCGTATTATACCAATTTTGAACCGAGATACGGTTATTTGCGCGGCCGACCGGACTTGAACCGGCAACCTCTCCCGTGACAGGGGAGAACTCTAACCAAATTGAGCTACGGCCGCATAGAAAACTCATAAAATGTAACAGATTTTTAGGATGTAATCAATACTCGAGGTTTATTTTTAAGCTATTTTTTGCTATATTTTGCCTATTGTCGGCGTAGCTCAGACAGTTAGAGCGTGGGACTCATAAGCCCAAGGTCGGAGGTGCGATTCCTCCCGCCGACACAAAAAATCCACTCGAATTGCTTTTAGCTCAAATTAGTCTATAATAAAGGCTTCATAGCGGAGTAGAGAAGTAGTATCTCGGTAGGCTCATAACCTGCAGACCCACGTGCAAATCGTGGCTCCGCAACAAGTAACAAAAAATATCCGTAATCTGGTATTTTTTGTTTTAAATAATCTGAAATTCTTCAAAAACTTCTTTGTAGAGTATCAAAACACGAAGAGCTTCTTTCTTACTCAATTTGTAACTTGCGCCCTCATGAGCAATTTGGTTTCTTATTTTGTGGGCCTCCCAAGCTTTATCTAGAGTTCGAAAATCACTTTTTTCCACTGATTTCAGCTGGTCCCCAATCGTCTCCCCTTTCAGCGAAAGCTTGACTAAAAGAGCAGCGAGCATTATGTCTGCTTCTATAATCGCCAATTTCCAATCGCTCTCGTTCTCCGACTCGATGTGAGAGAGAACCCTCTCCCATTCTGGATTCTTGGCTGATTTTACTTCCGGACTTTCCGGATAGAGCAATTTTCTTGTGTTAGCGTGAATATTATTTATTTTTCTGAAAGAATATACAACAAAGCCAATAAACACGAGAGAAAGTATAACGGCAAGAATTTTCAAAAACCAAACAAGCGAGATGATAAAAAGTATAATTCTCTCAACAAATGTTGGTTCGCTTTCGAGATACGCCACATCAGAATCCTTGACCCAACCGTCGGGATCCTTTTGGAAATCTACATACCAATATCTTACCCCTTCGATTGTTACCGGACCCTGGAGAACTTTGCCACGCGAGAAAGCTTTTTGCTCGCCAATTTTATTTCCACCAGGCGAATTGTAAACACTTGTTTTATTGAGAGTAATAGCCGTAACCCCAATCGGGTTCTCCAGTGATGAGAGAGGCAGGGTGTGGCGGAGCATGATGCCCTTTGTGGTCAGCCCACTCCAACCAGATGAAAAAAGTGAATTATTTCTGATTGAATTTATGAATCCATTTATAAGAGAGAGGGCGAGGAAAATAGCTAAAATAGTCCAAACCAATTCGACAAAAGGATCCGCTGATTGCGCTGGTGGAGGTGGAGCAGATGGTTTTTTCTCATCGGCCATATCACAAACTATTATATAATATTTTTCTTCAGATTTTTAGTTCTCCTCCCCAAAAAACTTTTTACCAATTGAAAAGAGAATGTTTTCAGCATTGTGTGGCGCCATAATTTGCAGTCCCAAAGGCAGCGATTTGCCATCGACTTTTACTTCACCTGATGGAACAGACATGGCTGGAATACCGACAATGTTTGCTGGAACGGTAAAAACATCCTCTAGATAAAGAGAAAGGGGGTCATTTATCTTCTCACCTATTTTGAAAGCCGGACCTGGTGTGGTTGGAAGAGCAATTGCATCAACTTTGGAAAATGCATCTTTGAATTCATCAGAAATTTTCTGACGCAGAATAAGAGCCTTGTTGTAGTAGGCATCATGATAACCTGCAGAGAGAACATACGTGCCGATGAGAATTCTTCTTCTGGCTTCTTTGCCAAAACCTTCTCCACGAGTTTTGAGATAATCAGAAAGTAAATTCTCTCCCGGGACATAGAGTCCGTATTTCATACCGTCGAAACGTGAAAGGTTCGATGAAGCCTCGGCAGGCATAATTATGTAATAAACTGCAAGAGAGTAGCCGATGCTAGGTAGTTTGATATCTTTTATCTCATAACCAACGTCCTTCAATTTTTTTAAAGAATTTTCAAAATTTTCTTTTACTTCCGGAGAAATGCCACCCTGGTCCAAAATGTGGTAGGGCACACCAATCGTCATTTTCTTTTTTACATCGTAGGAAGTATAAACTCCATCACCGAAAGTAGTACTGTCCATTTTATCCAAACCTTTTATGGTATTGAAAAGGATTTCAGAATCTGAAACTGTTTTGGTGATAGGACCAATGACGTCAAGTGAGGATCCTAAAGCCATGAGACCCTGCCTCGAAACACCACCATAAGTTGGCTTAAGCCCAACTACCCCACAAAGAGAAGCCGGCTGCCTGACAGAGCCTCCAGTGTCCGAGCCAAGAGCAGCTAGAGCGCCATCCATAGCCACAGAAGCCACAGAACCGCCGGAAGAGCCCCCTGCTACCCTACTTAGGTCCCTTGGATTTTTTGTCGAACCATAAAAAGAGCTCTCTGTTGAGCTGCCCATGGCAAATTCATCCATATTGGCCCTGCCCAAGAAAATTGCTCCAGCATCCCTCAATTTTTTTGTTACAGTCGAATCATAAGGAGCTAGAAAACCACTTAGTATTTTTGATCCAGAGGTTGCAGTCTTTCCTTCAATTAAAATATTGTCTTTCAAGGCCATTGGCACACCAGCAAAAATTCCAGCCCTTCCCTCTTTTATTCTTTTGTCTACTTTTTCTGCTTCCTCCAGAACATCAGAGAAAACTTCTATATATGCATGAACATCTTTATCTTTTTCTTTTATATTTTTTAAATAGGCTTCTACTAACTCTCTCGCGGAGAAATCTTTATTTTTTAAATGTTTGCCCAAATCCTTTATAGTCAGACTACGAAGATCGATCATAAAATCTTTTTTACCTTGAGATAATTTTTTTGTCTCTTTGGAGCATTGGAAAGCAACTTTTCTGTATACTGACCACTCTCTGTAGTAATCTGATCTTCTCTTAAAACATTTCTTAGTTTTGGGGTGGTTTTTTTCGTATCACCGGCTGAATTCTGGATTTGACTAACATAGTCCAAAATGGAATCTATCTCATGCGTCAGACTCTCAGCTTCCTTTTCAGAGACTTCGATACGGGAGAGTTTAGCAAGATTTTTTATATCCTCTTTTGTAATCATAAAAGCATCATAGCATGGCTAGAGTAAAGCTAAAAATTCCTTTTCATCAATAATTTTAACAGACAATGCTTGAGCTTTTTCATATTTTGAGCCAGTACTTTCACCCGCTACAAGATAGTCAGTTTCCTTCGACACACTCTCGCTTGTGGAACCTCCGTTCTGTCTTATCCTCTCTTTGGCCTGATCTCGCGACATAGAGGAAAGAGTCCCAGTTAAAACAAAGGTTTTGCTTTTAAGTTTTCCTGAAATAATTTGTTCCAGCTTTTCTATCTTTATTTCTTTTAGAAGATTATTTACAATTTTTTTGTTCTCTACTGATTTGAAAAAATCCACAACCGACCTGGCTACAATCGGTCCGACTCCCGATAATCTCTCCAAATTTTCAAAACTAGCTTCTCTTATTTTTTCAAAATTTCTGAAATGATCTGCTAGGTCAATTGCCGTTTCTTCTCCTACTTGGGGAATGGATAGGGCCACGAGCAATCTCGATAGTTTTACTTTT
>CAYUID010000001.1:0-27097 GCA_964444765.1 uncultured Candidatus Saccharibacteria bacterium | reverse complement strand
TTTGTTCGATAGCTTTATCTAATTTTTCTGGAATAGTGTTTCTTAATAGATAATTTTTTGACATGGAGACAGTTTAGCACATGGTATAATGGACCCAATGGAAAAACAGGAAAACTGCATATTTTGCAAAATTGTCAAAGGGGAAGTACCGACCAGAAAGGTCTATGAGGATGAAAATTTTCTTGGAATAATCGATATAAACCCAAGATCACCTGGCCACGTTCAGGTTATAAGTAAAAAACACTATCGTTGGGTCTGGGATGTTCCAAACATAGGAGAATATTTTGAAGTAACCAGGAAAATTGCCTTGGCACAAAGAAAAGCTTTCGAGACCGACATGATTATCTCGAATATTGTTGGAGACGAAGTCCATCATGCTCACATTTGGATTTATCCTAGTAATGAGGCCAGAGGAGATAAAAAAGATTTTGATGGAAACGCAGAAAAAATAAGACAGGCTCTAAAATAATTATTTTTTCAATGCTTCAATTCCTGGAAGTGTCTCATTAACCAAAAAATCGATCATCGCTCCGCCACCAGTCGAAACAAAACTAAATTTATTGTCAATTCCTAATTCTTTTACAACTGCGACCGTATCACCTCCCCCAAGCACACTCATTACTTGATCTCTTTCAGTTCTTTCCGAAATCAATTTGGCCAAGTTTAAACTCGAATCTTTAAAACCAGCTTCATAATTTCCAAGCGGGCCATTCCAGACAACAGTTTTTGCTCCATTTAAAAGAGCATTCAATTGATCAAGGGTTTTAGGTCCTACATCTGCTATACATTCATCGACTAAGACTTCGGTGGACGTCTTGTGAAAAGAAGTGTTGTCGTTCACTACAGTAACATCATCTGGCAGAGAAAGTTTTGAGCTGGAAACTATACTCTTCAAATCTAGTTTATCCTTCGAGACAAGTGAAGTCCCTACTTCATATCCTTTTTCTTTAAGTAAATCATTAGCCAAAGCTCCACCAACAAAAACTTTATCTGCCCTCTCCAAATATTTTTTTATTATTGGAAGTTTTGTCGAAAATTTAGCCCCACCAAGTATAAAAACAAACGGATGCTCTGGGTTAAAAACCTTTGAGAGATGCTCTATTTCCTGCCTCATTAGAGGACCGGCATAATGTGGTAGAAATTCTGGAACACCGACAATAGACGAATGTCTTCTGTGTGAGACCCCAAAGGCATCGTTAACATAGATGTCGGCCATTTGTGATAATTTTTTTGAAAATTCAGGATCATTTTTTGTTTCCCCATCGTTGTACCGAATATTTTCAAAGAGAAGGACTCCTTTATCTTCCAATTTTAAAATTTTATCCACGGCCCCTGGAGTAAAATAATTTGGGGAAAACGTAACTTTAAAATATCCGTTTAAATAGTCCAAAACAGGTAGAAGTGTTGTTGGATTTCCACTTTTATCTTCGATGTGGGCAATAATAATTGTCCGAGCTTCTTTTTCTCTTAAGAAATCGATTGTTCCGATAATTTTTTGAATATCAAAGTCGTCTGAAACCTTTGCCTCCACCACAGGAACATTTAAATCAAGACGAAGAAGAACATGCTTGCCTTTTAAATCATCTTTACTTAGTTCATCAATGTAACGAATCATTTTATATTGTCGACAAGCTTTATCATTTCGACAAAATCTTTAGCTCTCAAGCTCTCTCTGCCTACGAGTAAGCCTGAAACATTACCATCCCTAACAAGAGAGTCCGCATTGACCCTATCAGCATCACCACCATAAATGATTCTGATGGATAGAGAAAGCGAACCAAAGATGTCATTCAAAACTTTTTTTATAAAAATAGACATTTCATGTAGATCCCTCGGAGTAATAGCATATTTTGCACCAACTGCCCAAAGAGGTTCGTAAGCAATGACAATTCTGTCGAGGAATTTTCTGTTTACATCTTTTAGAGCGGACTGGATTTGATTTTTTATGAAAGAAAAATACTCTCCATTGTGATCACGAACTCCCTCACCAACACAAACTATAGCCGTCATGCCTTCACTAACAACCGATTTAACTTTTTTATTGATAGTTTCATCACTTTCCCCCATTTTCCTCCTCTCGGAGTGTCCGATGATTACAAAACTTACCCTGAACTGGCCCAATTGAGAGTAGGAGACTTCGCCGGTTAAAGCTCCGAGAGTTTCTTGGTTAGCATTTTGAGCTCCAAGGAGGAGAGAATTACTGGCAAATTTGGATAGGGTTTCTAAATAAACAAATGGTGGGCAAATAACAACATTGGTTTTTCTAACATTTTTAAGAGATCTTTTGACAGCAAGAGCTATTTCTTTGGCCTCATCTTTGTGTACAGGATTCATCTTCCAGTTTCCAACAACCAGCCTTTTTGCTTTTTTCATGCTTACAATATAGCAAATCCCACCGATTTAATAAAATTTTCAAATTTAGATGAAATCTGAGGAGAATGAGGAAAATAATTTGAGCTTTATGTCTATAAAGTGAGAATTATTTTACGATATTCGACAAAAGAGTTCGCTAAATTTGGGAAATTTTACTGGACTTCACCCCAAGCGAGAATATCATATCCACCCGATGGACCAGCTTCAAAAAGAACACTAGGCAAACCAGTGTCATATGTCACATTGGCAGACTGACTTAAATTTATTTTGTATGCAGTTACTTCTTTTATACTGACGCTTTGGCTAAGCGAAATCTGACCGTGACTAGCATAAGCCACAAGAGCTGAAGCGCCTTGGGCCATGACAATTGCATTGGTCGAACCACCAAGTTCAGCACTCCTATTAAATGAGATCATAAAAACGAAAGAGCCTACTGTACCAGAACCTGCAAATACCGTGCTTTGTCCAATATCTATTATTCCTTTTGTCGAAGCATTGGCTTGATCGTCAGCAATAATAGCCACATTTGTTCCTCCGAGAGCCGGCGACATTCTTATGGTTGGTCCAGTTTGTGTTGTAATATTTCCTATGACCCAAAGCGGACCAGTAACAGTCAAAACACCAGAAGAACTTTTTATAAGAAGATTGAAAGGAATTTTTAAAGGACCCAAGGAACGTGTGGAGCTGACCGTGCAGGTATTACTGCTAGAGTTGTAATTGTCACAAGCCGATGAGAGCATTGTGCCACCAGCAGCAGCGTCCGACTCCCATTGAGATATTTGAGCGTCACTTATAGGCAATTGAGCGTTTGATTGGTCAGCGCTGTTCGGATATCTTGTGCCAGAAACTGTCACATTTGCAGCAACATTTTGATAGTAAGCATCTTTGTCTACAATTGTGGCATTACCAGAGACTAATCCAATGGTGTGGGCTCTGACTGTACCTGTAGCATGAATACCGTAAACAGATCCCGAGGCACCAGATGAAATAGCATCACCATATATATAGTTTCCTGCTCCGACTATTGGACCAGAAGAGAAAACGTTACCGGTTATACTTGAAGAGTTGGCCAAAGTGAAACCTCCGTTTCCAGCCTGGACACCATAGTGAAAGGAGATACCTGTTCCTAAATTTAAATCGAGTTCAATTTTTCTGATTAGACTGTTTACTGATCCAACTGAAACCATTTGCTTACCTGTAGCTGTACTGGTGATAGTCGTAGTAGCGTAACCACCGTTTAGAGAAACAGTTTCGAGATTGCCATTTTGCTTTGAAGCCTTCAGACGATAGAGAAGTTCCTCCAGAGAAGCTTCGGAAGTATAAAAGCTTTGCTTGGAGGCGATAATATTTTTTGAAATGCTTGCTTGTTTCAAAATTGGCGCAATTATGCCCAGGATAATCGTCATGGAGGCAAAAAGAAAGAAAATAACAGCAACGAGCATAGCTACTCCCCTATTTTTTCTTTCTTTCAAAAAATTTTTAAAATTTTCTTCCATTATATTATCTTCATCACCGTGGTTACGTAATAATTTTTGGTCTTACTTGATTGCCCCGATGTGCCAGTAATTGTCATGTCGATCTTTATAGCACTCGAGTTTGCACTATCTATCTTACGGAATATAAGACTTGTGACACTAGCGGAGGAAAGAGTGACAGGACCAAAATATGTTCCATTTACATCCGCTTTTATAATTCCGTTTTGAATATAATATTTTGTCGTTGTGCTAACACCGTTTGTGGTTTTAACTAAAGTCAAAACTCCCGGGCTCGAGTTGAAAGTACTGTTTCCAGTATCTATACTTGTTGCTCCACGAATATCACGAGTTATTCTCTCCAGTGCATCCATGGCCGAGTTATCGACGATCCTCAAAGCCACAACATCTTTATAAGAACGTGAGAAAGAAATAACTGTGTTAACAATAAGGAGAGAAGTGATGGAAAGAATACCGACGTAAATCAGCATTTCGACTAAAGAATATCCTTTTTTAAAAGATTTTATTTTCATCTAATAAAAATTACCCAAATAAGTTGAAACGGTTTTGGTTGTTGTAGCATGACCTTGCCAGTATGAAACAGTGGAATTTATCTGCTTTGTATTCGGATCGTATGTCCCTCCGTTCTGGACGATATCGTCATTGGCATCCCTTTGTAGATCAGAAACTGTTATGCTTCTTAAATAAACTCCATCTACATATTGTGGGGTGGTCGTTGTGGCCCAAGCACTGCCGTTCCATGTCAGATAGTATGTTGTTGTTGTACTAAGTTTTGAAATATTGACCCAGTTTTGATCCCTCATAAAAGTCATGACTTCAACTCCCTCTTCTAGCAGGTATGCAGCCCCAACATTTTTCTCATTTGCTAGAGCATAACTAACATAGACATTGAAAGAAGAAATGGCAGCAAGAACACCAACGGAGATAATAGCTGCTCCAATCAAAACTTCAACTAAAGTTATGCCTTTTGTTTTTTTCATTCTACTGGGAGTCGACCAGGCCAGTTTTATATATTGTAACAGTTTTATTCTCTGGTATACCAGGAGATGAAACAGTGATTGAACCATTTTGAGCTGTCTCACCAGAAAGCCGGTTGAAAATAACGTCACTACCTCCGCCAGTTAGGGCCACATTAACTATAGTGTCAGTGGAGCTAAGGCTGAAAACCTGATTGTTACCCGCGCCGGCAGAGTATGATGGACCAACAAAAAGAGTGACGGTTGGAGCGGTGATGTGAACCCCATAATTGACCGAGTTTTGTGAAGACAGAGTTTGGTTTCTGGCCTGTCTTAGAACTCCGACAATAGTGTCCGTGTCCATTAGAAGAGATTGGTGTTTTCGAAACTGAACAAAAGTTGAGAGAAAAATCGAAACTAAAAGAATCAATACTCCCAAGATAACCAGAAGTTCGACAACTGTGAATCCTTTTTTATATATTTTTTTCATTTAACTTATACTTTGACCTATCGAATAAATTGGAGTAATAACCGAGATGGCAAAAAATCCTACTGCAAGACCGATAAAAATCATCAGGAAGGGTTCTATGACGGATGACATATCTTTTGTCTTCTGATCTATCTCCTCCTCGTAAAAATTGGCAACGGAGAGAAGCATATCCCCTATTTTTCCTGTCTCTTCACCCACTGCAACCATTTCGGAGACAAAAACTGGATAGAGATCCTGATGGGATGAAAAAACGGCAGAGACTAGACCACCTTTTTGAATGACAGACTCTATCTCACTTAGAACTTTTTTGTAATAAGAATTCTGAAGAACATCTTTTGTTACACTTATAGCGATAACGATGTCTACACCAGATGAAACTAGAGAAGAAAGCGTCCTGGCAGTACGTGCAGCATTCACTTGTTTAACCATATTTTTGACTATAGGTATGTGAAGAAAGAGAAAATCAAGCATTCTTTGACCTTTCTCTGTTCGAATGGAGAAAAGTGTAAGGAAAAACAGACCAACAACTCCTATAACAACCAAAACAAAATAAGAGACAAGAAAATTGCTTAAACCAATTATTATTCTAGTTGATAGAGGGAGTTTTATTCCGAGACCATTAAACGTCGACGTCAGTGTTGGCACCATATATATCATCATCAAAACTCCAATTGCCACCATAAGACAGAGGATAACCGCTGGATAGATGAGTGCTCCTCTGATTTTTTTATTCAAGAGATATGTCTTCTCCATTTGAGTACTGACATTCTCCAAGGCATTGGAAAGGTTTCCTGACTCTTCACCAGCTTTAACCATAGATACAAAAAGTGAGGAAAAAACTTTTGGATACATCTTGAGAGAATCCCCTAGAGTATCCCCTTTTGCCAATGAATCATTAATCTTTCCAAGAATTTTCTTGAATTCTCCCCTGGACTCCCTTTCTATAATCGATATGCCTCTAGTTAAAGGTAGCCCCGCCTGGAGCATCTTTGCCAAGTTTCTAGCGAAAAGAATTTTATCGTGAGTACCAACCGTGTTAAACAGAGCAAGAGATGTGGTGAGGAATAGATTTTTCTGTTTAGCTTCAGTGGCAAAAATAACAGTACTACCATCTTGTTTTACAGAATGGTAAAGAGCAAATCTATCTTTGGCCTCCTGAATTCCTTCGACTATTCGACCATCAGGGCTCAATGTTTTGTAGCGAAAAAGTGGCATAATTTTAATCTGAAATGGCTCGAAGCACCTCCTCAATGGTTGTTCGACCCTGAACGGCTTGGAAAATCCCATCCTCCATCATGGTTAGCATGCCTTCTGCATCAGCAACCTTTTGAATGTCGTCTGATGTACCAGATTTCAAAATAACATCCTTTATTGCAGGAGAAACCTTCAGTACTTCATGAATTCCACTTCTTCCAGAAAAAGCTTCATCCTCTTTTGCTCCTTTTTTAGGTCTGTAAAACGGAATTTTGTCCCAATCATCTGATTTTCCAACAATTTTTTCTTCTCTTAGTGCATCCAAAACCTTTTTAAGGTTAACCGACTTCTCAAGAGTCGAGATCTCAGCCTTAGTCAAAAAATATTTATCTTTTTGATCGGTCAATTTTCTAACAAGCCTTTGTCCAATGATTATATTTACAGTCGAAACTATAAGAAACGGCTCAACTTTCATGTCTATAAGCCTTGGGATAGCTCCTGCAGCAGAGTTTGTGTGGAGAGTCGAGAGAACAACATGTCCTGTAAGGGAGGCGTTAACTGCCAAAGAGGCAGTTTCATTATCACGAATCTCTCCAACCATAATAATGTCAGGGTCCTGACGAACAAGTGTTCTCAAACCAGATGCAAAAGAAAAACCAATTTCTGGTCTAACTTGAGTTTGGTTAACTCTTTTCATTTGGTACTCGATTGGATCTTCAATTGTGGAAATATTGACGTCCGGTGTATTCAAAATATCCAAAATTGTATAGAGGGTTGTAGTTTTTCCTGAGCCTGTTGGTCCTGTGGCCAAAATCATCCCGGTTGTAGATTTAAGAGCCCTATGAATTCTTTCCAAACCTTCTCCATGAAAAGCCAAATCTTCAAGAGTAAAACCAGAAACATCATCTCTAAGTAACCTCATAACAATTTTTTCACCAAAATGAGTTGGCAGAGTTGAAACACGGAAGGAAACTTTATCTCCATCAGAATCTATTTTGAATCTACCATCTTGAGGCAATCTTTTTTCATCGAGTTTCAAAGAAGAAAGAACTTTTATACGGGCAACGATACTCGGCGCCATATTTTTTGGTAAAACCATGGCATCATGAAGAATTCCATCTATTCTGTAACGAATAAGTAGTTGTGCCTCTTGTGGTTCTATATGAATATCAGATGCTTTTTGTATGATGGCGTGTTTTAAGAGAGTATCGACGATACGAATCATAGGAATATCGTCAGCCATTTTCTTCAAATCCTCCGCTCCAAGCTCTTCCAACTTGTCTTCAGGAATACTTTTCACTTGGCCAACGTCTGATTGGATAAGATCGCCAAATTCTGCCTTGAGAGATTTCTGATACTGCAGGACTGCACTCTTTATTGAGTCAGCATCGGTTAATCTCGGCAAAATTTTGAGACCAACTTTCTTTTTTATGAAATCTATGGCTGTTAAGTCCTCGGTATCAAGCATGGCAACCTCAAGAGCAGTATCACTTTTCTTGAAAGCTACGATGTTGTGGTTTCTGGCAATTGGTTCAGGAATAAGAGATAGGACATCAAAAGTAATCTTCTCTCCTTTCAGATCTACAAATGGTATACCGAGTATGTAGGCCTGCATTCTTCGGACATCGTCTTCGGTAAGCTTGCCTTGGTTTATCAAAATTTTACCCAAGTTTGCCCCTTTTTCTTTGGATTCTTTCTCGGCCTCTTCAATATCAGCTTTTGACACCAGACCAGAGTCGAGAATAAAATTTTTTAATTGAGATTCCTCAATGTGCATAGAAAATTATGAATTAATTATAGCAAAATGGAGATTAATATCGTATGGCCGTATTCACAAGGGATAAAATATGAAATATTTGACAATGATAATGGGTAGTGATAGTATGGGGTGGATGAAGTTCGCCTCCCGGCGGGCTAATTTTTTACCAAAATTCATAAAAATCGTATGGTTGATTTAAAAGTAATAGGGTCAGTTCTGACTCAGCTAGAAGAAGAGAGAGGAATACCTCGAGAAAAAATAATGGAGGCCATAGAGCTGGCTTTAGCTACTGCCTATAAAAGGCAGTATGGCAAGAAGGGTCAGATAATCAGAGCCAAATTTGATCTCAATACTGGAAAAACTGAAATGTTTCAGGTCAAAATCGTCGTCGACAGTTCGACTGTGGCAATGGACGAGAGTGAACTGCCAGAAACATTGGCCGAAGGTGAGATAGAAAAAGAATTATATAATCCTGAAAAACATATTCTCTTGAGTGATGCTCGAAGAATAAAGAAAGATGCGGCATTGGGTGAGGAAATGATTTTCCCTCTAGAACATCAGGAGGATTACGGCCGAATTGCTGCTCAAACTGCCAAGCAAGTCATCATGCAAAAAATCCGTGAGGCAGAAAAAGTTTCTGTCATGAGTGAGTACGGCAAAAGAGAGGGTGAAATTGTCACCGGAACAGTTCAAAGAATAGAAAGAGGAAACATATTTGTCGATATGGGTAGGGCCACTGGCCTGCTTCCTTACGAGGAACAGATACCCGGAGAGAGATTCGCCCAAGGAGAGAGACTTCGAGCATATTTGTATAGAGTTGAAGAATCTGGAAAGGGTGTTTTCCTCAGACTTTCTCGAAGTCATCCAAAATTTATGGAAAAACTTTTTGAAACCGAGGCTCCTGAAATCGCTAATGGTGTAGTCATAATAAAATCAATCGCTAGAGAAGCTGGCTCAAGAACAAAAGTGGCGGTTCTATCAAAAGATCCTCATATTGACCCTGTTGGTTCCATGGTCGGGCAGAGAGGAGTAAGAGTGTCCACTGTTATGGCCGAGCTCCACGGAGAGAAAATAGACATTATAGAATGGTCAGAGGATCCTAAAAAATTTATTGAGGATGCTCTTTCCCCTGCCAAAACTTTATCAGTAACAATAAATGAGGCGGAAAAACAAGCTTCGGTAATGGTCTCTGAAGACCAGCAATCGCTTGCTATAGGAAAAGGTGGACAAAATGTCAGGCTAGCGGCAAAACTAACTGGTTGGAAGATTGATATTCAATCTCTTGGAGGTAAAAAAGAAGAATTGAAAGAAGCTGCCGTTCTAAAAGATGAGATTTCCGAAGAAGTCTCTGAGGAGTAATCAGTAACCTGGAGGTAACTTTAAGCTTGGAATGATTTGTTTTTTCCTGGAAACAACTCCGGGTAGGATTTTTGTGTCGCTATCAACCGAAACACCAAAAGAGTTGGCGAATAAATCCTTTGTAAATTGATTGTAGGTCAAAACTGTTGCTTCTTCTTTGAAAATATCTATAACAAAAAGGAGAACATCAAATGTATCTTTCTCTTCGGCTAAAATTCCTTTTATAGCGGAGACCAAACCAGATTTTCTATCGAGAATAGATTTTGGATTTGTCGTTTCTATAACTGAAACGCGGATGTTTTTGCTTCCAACTTCAAATTTTTTACTATCAATATGGATGAGACCAGTATCGGTAAAGTCAGAGACATCAGATTTGGCTGAAAATAATTCATCAGCGTAACTATTTATATTTATTTTTAATTTTTTTGCCAATTTTTCTGCTACATCTTTGTCGTGAGAAGTTGTTGTTGGCGATCGAAAAGCCAAAGTGTCAGAGAGAATGCACGAAAGAAGTATACCCGATATGTTTTCTGGCAGATTCTGGTTATCTTCTCCCATGAGATCGTAAAGAAGAGTGGCCGTAGAGGCTAGAGGTTTTACAATAACTTCTGTTGGAGACTTGGTTGAAAGACCAGAGAGTTTGTGGTGATCAATAATCGAGATAATGTTGGCTTCCCCTATATTTATTGGCAATTCTTGTGGATTGTTTGTATCAACTATGGCCACATCCTCACCCGGATTTATGGTCTCTAGAAGCTCTGGCTCGGGAGTTTTCCATCTGGAGAGGACAAAGCTAGCTTCTTTATTAAGTGGCCCCAAAACATAAGGTGTGGCTGGTTCCGACCTATGTTTGTTCAAGTACCATGCCCAAACTATGGCACTACCTGTTGTATCTGTGTCAGGGGAAATGTGTCCGAAAACTTTTATCATGCTCAAAATATACAATTAGTAATAATATTAATCAAATTTCGTCTATTAAACTGAGCGTTTACTGGATAAAAACATAGGTGTATAATGCTCAATTATCATAATTAACTTCACAAAATGAAAAAAATACTATTGCATATTGCAGCACTAGCTCTGGTCTTTGGACCCGGGTCAGCTGCTTACGCTTTGACTGTATCGGCCAACGCTTCTGTAAACGTCAATGCTAGCACCACCAGAGGTGGCATGATGGAGGAATTAAAAGAGAGAATGATGGAGAGACAAAACTCATCATCAACAAACAAGGAAAACTTTTTAATGATGATGAAGGCCAAGTTTGAACATCGTTTCGATAGACTCTTTGATAGACTCCAGGCAACAATAGACAGAGAAAACGCTATCAGAGCTAGGATCGAGACAAGAATATTGAAAATAAAGTCAATGGGAGGCAATACTACTGAAGCAGAAAAATTCTCCCTTGAGGCAAAGATGCATATCGATGAGGCCAGCACTTCCCTAGCCGCTCTCAAGGCAGCCGCTGACGCCTCTATAGGTATAGATGTCAATGCTTCGACAACAGAAGCTAGAAACGCTCGGGCAAATTTGAGAAAATTGGCCAAAACCGTAGAGGAACACCTAAGAGAGGGGCACCAGGCTCTCATGAAAACCGTAGGTAGCCTAAGAGGTCAGTCCCAATTACACGCAACCACATCAGCTAACGTACAAAGCTAAACATGGAACAAAACAAATCATCAATCGGCTCGATAATCGGAACAATTGTCATTATCGCTTTGATCATTCTCGGTGGATTGTACTTTTGGGGCAAGAGGATCGAGGATTCTAAAGCCAAAGAAGCTTTGATTTCTCAGACTACGCAGCAACCAACATCAACAGAAAACCAGGAAGCGGCTGCCATAAGAAGTACCAGTTCATCCGATGATCTAAATTCAATTCAGACCGACATTAATGCCACAAATGTCGACAACCTTTCTCCGGAATTAAACTAACAAAAAACAGGTAGATAAAAAATAAAACTGCTCAAATCTGGGCAGTTTTATTTTGGCTTGCTAAGAGGAAGTTTAATATATAGACTGGAGAAGCTGTGAGTAAAAACTACAAAAATATAAAGATAAATAGCTTGCCGGAAAGAGAAGTTGAGATACTTGGAGCTATTGCCGCTGAAAGAATGAGTGCTCTAAGAGATAAGGCACTTCTCAAGTTTAAAGATTCGGTTGAAATCCCGGGTTTTAGAAAAGGCAATGCTCCGGAAAATTTGGTAGCTCAAAAAGTCGGTGAATTTAGACTTCTTGAAGAAGCGGCTGAAATTGCTTTGTCCGAAGAGTATCCAAACATTTTGGAAGAAAACAAGATTGACGCCATAGGCAGACCAGAAATAACCATAACCAAAATCGCTCCAGGAAATGATCTCGAGTTTAAAGCCAAAACTTCTCTAACTCCGGTCATAGAAATTGCAAATTATAAAAAAATTGCCAAGGAAAAAAATTCCGAAGAGATAAAAAAGCCAGAAGTTACAGAAAAAGAAATCGAGGAAACAATACTGAACTTAAGGAAAAATGTAGCTCATCAGAAAATGCACGAAAATGATGATCCTCATCACCATAACCACGACCATGGAGAAATGAAAGACGAAGACCTACCGCCTCTCGATTCAAATTTTCTGAAAATGTTGGGAAATTTTAAAGACCTAGATGATTTGAAATCAAAAATAAAAGAAAATATTCTTCTTGAGAAAGAATTAAAGGAAAAAGACAAAAAAAGAATAGAATTTTTGGATAAAATAATAGAAAAATCAAAGATTGAATTACCAAAAATAATAATCGAAACGGAAAACGACAAAATATTAGCTCAATTCAAAAACGATTTATCACTCTCTGGTGTGGAATTCGATCGTTATCTTAAATCGGTCAAAAAGAGTGAAGGTGATTTAAAAGCAGAATGGAGAGATATCGCCACAAAGAGAGCCAAGTCCCAACTTATTCTCAATACAATCGCAAAGAAAGAGTCTATTTCACCAGAGGAAACAGCCGTTAAAAGAGAAATGGATCACATACTTAGTCACAACAAGGACGCCGACAGATTTAGAGTTAGGATGTATGTTGAAAACTTTATGACCAATGAGCTGGTTTTTCAATTTTTGGAAAATCAAAAATAGTTTAAAGTAAGAGTAAGCTCGAAACGGCGATGGCAGCCGTCTCACTCCTAAGAACTGGCTCACCAAAACAAACACTTGGAATATTTTTTTCCGAAAACTGACCAATTTCACCCTGACTAAAACCTCCTTCTGGTCCAATAAACACTGCTAGATCAAAATCACTCTCTCTAACAAGATCTTTAATGTATTTTCCTTCCAAATGAAGAACAATTTTCTTTTTTGGTAATAATTCTGAATTTAAAATCTCTTTCAGCATAATAATCGGATGAATAACCGGTACATCTGCCCTACCAGATTGCTCGGAGGATTCTTTTACAATCTTCTTTAGTCTCTCAAGGTTCAAATTTTTCTTCTCGCTTCTCTCCGAGAGCACAGGAACAATATTAGAGACTCCGATCTCGGTTATTTTCTCTACCGCCAATTCAAAATTATTTTTCTTTATTAGAGAAAGACAAACCCAAACAATTCTTTTTTGTTTTTTCCCTCCTTCCATTTTCTCCAAAACTGTAACTGTAGCCCCCAAGTTTCGCAGAGATGTAATAATGCAAAGATAATCTACTCCACTTCCATCAAAAACGATGACTTGGCTACCTACATTGTAACGAAAAACTGTCCTCCACTGATGTATAAGATCTTGATTTGTAATATCAAAAGTCTTTTTCTCTATTGGATTCTCCACAAAAAATCGATGGAGTCTCATGGCGATAATAATACATCAATTATTTAAATTGCGAACGGGGCATCTCTGCCCCGTTAATCCTTTACGGATTGAATAAATTCCCTCCTGGTTCGGTCCATTTGCCTCCAGACGCCTCCAATCTTAACTGGAGGAACCCTATCGTCCCTTGTTGCCGTATCGGTTAAAGGACTCACCGTGTGGAAGAAACACTGACCAGTCAGGTTTCTCCAGGCCAATTTTCTCCCACACAACTTACACGTTCCGGAGTTTTCAGACATAGGATGCCCTCTTGTCTCAATATATCATAATTTTGACTGCTTTCCTCTTTCTGTTATACTCTCCCCTATGTTAATACCAACAGTTATAGAAAAATCACAATTTGGAGAGAGAGCTTACGATATTTTCTCCAGACTTTTGAGGGATAATATTATATTTCTTGATGGTCCTATAGACGACCATGTGGCAAATTTGATAATTGCCCAAATGTTATTTCTACAGTCCGAGGATCCAAAAAAGGATATTTCATTTTACATAAATTCCCCTGGAGGCTCAGTTACTGCAGGCCTTGCAATTATTGACACCATGAATCATATAAAAAACGACATCTCTACTCTTGCCGTAGGTATGGCCGTATCAATGGGAGCTCATATACTAGCCTCTGGGAAGAAAGGTAAAAGATTTGCCCTTCCAAATGCCGAAATAATGATCCATCAACCTTGGGGAGGAGGAATAGAAGGAAAGGTTTCTGATATAGAGATCTCAACAAAACAAATGCTTAAAAATAAGGAAAACTTGGGTAAAATTTTCTCAAAAAATACTGGCAAACCAATTGCACAAGTTGAGAAAGACATGGATAGAGATTATTGGATGTCGGCAGAAGATGCCAAAAAATACGGCATAATAGACAAAGTTCTCTAGAGGATATATAGTAAGAATGTTCAACTTAATCAATAATTAACACCGTTCGCTTTTAAATTTTTTCCTAGAATACTTCCTGGCTGGCAAACCACTCCGAAATTCTTGTTTTCTGAAAGGTTAAATAGAAATAATAGTAAAACTTAGAAAAAACTAGGGCGGATTTCCGCAAACATGTCATTAAAATTAGTTGCTCTGCTTCTATCCGCATCATCCCTAATCTCACTTGGCTTGGGTTATTATTTGCGTCTCATAATTTCCTTGGGTAAGAAAGGTTCGATGGAACTCGACATAAAGCAGATGATGCTCGAGGCCAAAGATAGGGAGAAGAAAATCATAGACGAAGCAGAGAAAAAAGCAGAGGACCTGCTCAAAGTCGCGAGGGTTGAGATAAAACAAAAAGAGGAGGATAACAAAAAAACAGAAGATCGTCTGGTCAAAAAAGACGAGCTTCTTGATCATAGGCAAACAGAAATTGACAAGGAAGTCGAAGAGATAAAGAAGAGAATCCAAGAGGTCAGGGCTATTCGAGAAAATGCCGAAAAGATCGAGGCCAGAAAGACAAACGAGCTTGAAAAGATAGGAAGGATGACTTCTTCTGAAGCCAAAGAAGAAATACTAAAATCTGTTGAAAGGTCATCTGAGGAAGATATTTTGGTTAGAATGAAAAAAATGGAAACTGTTGGACAAGAGAGATTGGAAGAGAAAGCCAAGTCAATTTTGGCCACTTCGATCCAGAGATTGTCCAATTCTGTCTCATCCGACATGCTAACAAGCCATGTAGCTATCCCCTCTGATGAGATAAAAGGGAAAATTATTGGAAAGGAAGGAAGAAATATAAAAGCTTTTGAAAGAGCTACTGGGGTTGAGGTTATTGTTGATGATACTCCTGGTTCAATCACCATTTCATCTTTTGATCCAGTCAGAAGACAGATCGCTAAGAATGCTCTTGAGAAACTGGTGGCTGATGGCAGAATTCAACCAGCTAAAATTGAGGAGATGGTCAAAGTTTCAGAGCAAGAAATAAACAAAACTATTAAGGAAAAGGGTGAGGAGGCAGTTTATGAAACCGGTGTCCTTGGCCTTGATCCAAGAATTGTTTCTATCCTCGGCAGGCTTCACTTTAGAACAAGCTACGGCCAGAACGTTTTGGCTCATTCGGTAGAAATGGCTCATATTGCCGGCATGATAGCCGAAGAAATTGGGGCAAATGTGGCTGTAGCCAAAGCTGGTGCCTTGGTTCATGACATAGGAAAAGCCCTGGACCATGAGGTAGTCGGCACCCATGTCGAGATAGGCAGAAGAATCCTGCAAAAATTTGGTGCTGATGAGGCAGTAATCAAAGCCATGCAGTCACACCACGAGGAATATCCTTACGAAACCCTTGAATCCATGATCGTACAGTCAGCAGATGCTATTTCAGGAGGCAGACCTGGGGCAAGAAGGGACAGCATAGAAAATTACCTAAAGAGACTGAAGGATTTAGAAGCTGTGGCTACTTCATTTAAAGGGGTTGAGAAGGCTTATGCTCTCCAAGCAGGCCGAGAAATAAGGATTTTTGTTACTCCGACTGATGTAACAGACCTAGAAGCGAAGAAAATGGCCAGGGACATAGCCCTGAGAATAGAATCAGAGCTAAAATACCCTGGAGAAATCAAAGTTACGGTCATAAGAGAGTCCAGAAACATCGAATTTGCGAGATAGATTTAGCTGTCTGTCAATATGTTGCGCCAAAAAAGCCTTGCTATATAATAGCTTGTAGTAGATTGGTTTAGTTTATTTTTTATTAAGAGAACAAAATATGAATAAAGCATCAATCGTAGACGCAGTACACGAAAAACTCGGCGGAACGAAAGTTCAAGCAGAGGAAGTCGTTGATTTAATGATTAACTCCATAGTTGATACATTAAAGAAGGGAGGAGAAGTTTCGGTGGCTGGTCTTGGAATTTTCTCAACAAAAACAAGAGCAGCTAGACAAGCTAGAAACCCTCGAACTGGTGAGACTATCTCCGTTCCTTCAATGAAAGTGCCTAAGTTTAGAGCAGCAAAAGCTCTGAAGGAAGCAGTTAAATAAAACTGTTCTAGATTAGTAGTTCAAAAAAGCGCCAAAAAGCGCTTTTTTGAACTACTTAAAAACTCCGCTTTCGGTGCGGGATAGTGAATGATGTTAGAACCTTTTTTCTCTACAGTCCTAGTCAATTCTATATCCCAAGTTTATCTCTGACTGAAGTTAAAATCAATTAAACTATTCCCCATATATTCTTAAATAATTCCCTCATATTGCTTGCGAGGACAGAGTCATGTATCTCTACTAAATAAAATGGATGACTATCTGTTCTAATTAAAACAAGGTAATCACCCACTACCCAAGTGGTAGCGGTAAAATTGCCTTTATTCCAGTATTTGATTTCTCTATTTGGATATTTCCCTCTAATTTTCCTTTCTATATCAGATTCGTTACTCAAAAGTTTGAGTTTTAGATCTTTTGAAGCCTGCTTCCAAAAAGAATCCACCCATTTTGTATATTTATCTAAAAAAGTATGATCCTGAAAACCCCACCAATGATTATCATGTTTAAGAATGCTGTCATTCCATACTTTATTTCTTGAAATCATATAATCTCCTACCTTATCCTCTTCAATAAACCTTATTCTTGGAGGATTATAACTCTTGCCAATGTTAGAATCCTCTAGATCATCTATTATTCTTTTAAACAATTCCTCCTTTTTCTTAAAGTCATTTTCCTCTTTTCTTAAAACTAATTTGATATCATTTGAATCTGCCAAGACAAATTCCTTTTTCCCTTTACCAAGATCTTCAACAATAAGACCTTTAGAAACTAAAGATTTGGTAATGTTGTATATCGTAGTCCTTTTGATTTTTGTTAGCTTAGATAGTTCAACAGGTTTAATTCTCTTATTTCTAAAAACTACTAAATAGACGTTTATTTCGCCTTTATTTAAGCCAAGATTTTCCAAAATTTCTTTCATATCCTCAGTATAGTCTGTTGTCAAAATAATGTCAACATTTGTCCGACACTAGTTGACAATTTAATACTTTAGTCTATAATTCTTGAAAGAGGGAGTGAGAAAATGATCAAGGAACTGAGAGAATATTCTGCAATGATTCGTGAGAAAAGAGACCAGCTAGGTATTGGCCAAGCAGAATTAGCTATCAGAGCAGGTGTCAGCACAAAAACCATCTGCTTGATTGAAAAAGAAAAGTGGCCAAAAAACGGCAAGCTCTCTCCCCACCAACAGAGAGGCCAAGGAAGGGCTTTGAAATCTCTCGGGGTTGTTCTTGGCTTCAACCATGAGGAGTGGCTTGAAAAGCTTGGACTACCGAACATGACCATCAAAGCTGCGTCTCCAAAGAAAAAACTTGGTAGAGAGGAGTTGGAATACCTTCTTAAAATTGTCGAGGTATCAGGACCTATAAACTTGGATACGGCACTTGATTTGCTGTCACAGAAATAGCAAATCAAGTGAGAATGGCCACCGGAATACTGGTGGCCTTTTCGTTAAAGTTAGAACCGCAGTAAAAACTAATGAAACCGTATATTTATCAACATAAAATCAATATTCATGTCCAAAAACTATCAGTCTTCTGTATTTCTATACAACTAGAGTATAACCGCCAAGAATCGTTACAGATTCATACACTTTCAGAAAAACGTTAGAAATTTACACTTTTGGTGCGGGATAGTGAATGACGTTAGAACCTGTTTTCTAGAGTCTAACGCCATTTTCTATATACCTAGATTATCGTTAACAGAAGCTAAAGTCTAGTTAAGATGATTAGAATTTAGAGTTATTATACTTAGTCTTCAATTCCAATGCTCTTTTCATAAGGTGGTCTCCAACTTCACCCCATTTAATATATTCTTTGTAGTCTTCTGGGTTAATTAGCTTTATTTCAAAAATATCTCCGTCTGGGTCAGATTCAAATTCTCCTTCTGGTTCAACAATGGCAAACATTCTAAATTGTCTTATTGTTCTGCTTTCCCAGGGAATTTCAATGTCTTGATAACCAATACATTCCATTCGCAAAACATTCATGTTTGATTCTTCTTTTATCTCCCTAACAGCTGCTTCGGAATATGTTTCTCCTTTTTCTATTGCTCCACCTGGGGGAGTCCAATGGTTTTCAGCTGAACTGACAATGACCAACTTATCACCATAAAAACAATAAGTATGAACGCCATCTAGCATTTTAGGGTCAGTTTCAGTCTTAGGAACTCCATCATTGTAGATAACCTTATAAGTTTTACTCCTATTCTCAAATTGAGATTTTATTTCCATTTAATTCTTATTCGGAAATTCTTTTTATGTCGGTGCGGGATAGCGGAGATTCGCCCTCCGAATTTTCCTTCGTCGTCACTCAAGAAAATTCTAGGCGCCGGATTGTCGACAAACCCTACTAGGTTCGTGGACCGACAATCCGGTTCGACTCCGCCACGCAAAAGCTACGCTTTTGGTGCGGGATAGCGGAGTCGAACCGCTCACCACAGTTTGGAAAACTGTTATTTTACCGATAAACTAATCCCGCGATTGGCTCATGTTATCAGAAAAAAATGGCTCTCGCAATTAATAAATCCTGATTTAGATTGTATTTTCAGTGATGTATAATTTAGAAATGTTTTTAAAGAAACTTCTTTCCTCCCTCTTAATCCAAACCTTTGTAATCCTGGGCTTATTAAACGCCCCAACAAATAAATCTGACGCGCCGGTATTAAAACAGCAAGTTGCCACCACTTCTCCAAAAATTGTTTTGAGTGATTCATCATCTGCCACCTCGACAAAAACTTTAAAAAAAGAGGTTAAGGCAAAAAAGGCTGAACCAGAGAAAAAACCAACATTGACTATTTTCCCTGCCAGTACTACACCTCAAAACATATTTATTTCTGAAGAAAATGTAGACTTTACTAACATAAATTCATCCTCCAGAAGCGCTTTGATAAATATTTTATGTACAACAAAGTATGGTGATCTCTCCCCTATTTCCGGTACCGGGGTAATTATAAATGGCGATGGACTCATACTGACCAACGCCCATATTGGACAATATCTCCTACTGAAAGACTTGAGAGAGAAAAATTATATAAGTTGTGTGGCTAGAACAGGAAGTCCCGCTTACCCTCGCTACAAGTTGGATTTGGTTTTCATTTCCCCAAGTTGGGTCGCGGATAATAAAGATTTATTGAAACAAAGCGACCCAAAAGGCACTGGAGAGCATGACTATTCATTTTTGAGAATAAGCGAGATGACAGATGGATCAAATCTGCCAAGCAGTTTTCCTTTTATTGTTCCAAATATTGGTGAGAATATAAATAAAAACTCTCCTGTCCTTCTGGTCTCCTACCCTGCTGGCTTCCTAGGAGGCCTTTCCATTCTCCAAGATTTGAGTATAACTAGCGCTACGACAAGAATTCAAGATGTTTTTACATTTAAAGCTAACACAGTTGATGTAATCGCAGTCGGCGGTACTGTTGTTTCTCAAAAAGGCTCTTCTGGCGGAGCGGTCATAGATAAAAATGGGACTCTCCTTGGCATAATTACAACCAGTTCTGACGCAAACAGCACAAGCGACAGAGCTTTGAATGCTATTACTGTGCCTTATATAAACAGAGAACTGCAAAGCGAGCTGAAAATGAGTTTGTTTCAGTTTTTACTTCAGGATCCAAAAGAGTTTGGCCAAATTTTTGCCAGCACAGCCGCTCCGATACTTACCAAAACCATATCCGACGAACTCAATAAAAATTAATTCAGAAATTCTTTTGTATTTTCAGCCGCTATCTGAACCAAAATCTGAAAATTATCTTTTTTACTGGCTTTGTTTAATTTTTCCTTGCCACAAACTATGCATTTATGAATTATTGTGTACTCTTTTCCTTTTTTTATTACATTAACAGGCTTCATTAATCCTCCACAGACGTTTTTTCTGTCACCTGGGAAAATATCTACATGTTTTGACCACAAACACTCCGGACAATGGTTAGTATAGCCATTACCTATAGTCACAAAACCACAATTTTGACATTTAAAATCTTCTTTAGTTTTTTTGAAAGACATTTAGATTAATTTATACAAATTTAACAAAAATTGACAATATCTATAAAAAGATAAAGATAGAAATCAGAATTTGGCCGAATCTCGGTCAAAAGTTGTTTAACAAGGCCAATTACGGCCAAGGAAGGGCAAAATGTCCAATAGCGACGGGATGTCCGTCGCTGAACGGACCCTCCCCCACAACCTCGAAGCTGAAACATCAGTTCTCGGTGCTATCCTCCTTCACAATGAAGCTTTTGACTTGGCTGCAGAAGTGATCGATGGAAGCGATTTCTTCAGAGACGCTCACAGACGAATCTGGGAGAAGATGGTCAAACTGGCTGAACGTGGAGAAGTAATCGACTTGGTGACCTTGAAAGAGGGGCTTGGTCGAACCAATGAGCTGGAAGAAGTTGGCGGACCTGCCTACATCGCCAAGCTTGTTGATGGTGTCCCACGTTCAACTAACGTGGAGTACTACGCTCGGATTGTGAAGGAGAAAGCCACTCTTCGCAATCTGATCTTCGCCTCCAACAAGATTTTGGCGAACGCATATGGTGCAGAGGAGGAAGCTGACGTCATCGTCGACCAGGCCCAGCACGCAATCTTCTCCGTGGCTGACGATAGGATCCGAGACGGGTTCACGTCAATGAGGGATCTAGCACAGGGAAGTCTCGACATGATCGAGAGACTTCATGACAGAAAAGAGCTTGTCACCGGTGTTCCGAGTGGTCTCACCGAACTCGATGAGATGACTATGGGCTTCCAGCCTTCGGATCTCATCATCATCGCAGCCCGACCATCGATGGGTAAAACCTCTTTGGTCTTGAACATAGCTAACCATGTCGGCTTAAAAACCGACAGTACCGTCGGGATCTTCAGTCTCGAGACCTCACGTGATCAACTCCTGCTTCGGATGCTCTGTTCCGAAGCCAGGATCGACTCTCATAGGATGAAAGCAGGTTTCCTTGGAGACAGAGACTGGGGTAAGCTCTCGGCCGCACTAAGGAACTTGAGTGAGGCCAAGATCTTCATAGACGACGCCACAAATCCGACCGTCCTGGAAATGAGAGCCAAGTGTCGACGTCTACAAGCCGAGCATGGGCTGCATTTGGTCATTGTTGACTACATTCAGCTGATGCAAGGTCGAGGCAAATTTGAGAACAGAACTCTCGAGTTGGCCTCAATCTCCCGGGCGCTCAAGGGCCTGGCCAAAGAACTGAAGGTGCCAATCATCGTTCTCTCACAGCTTAGCCGTGCTCCTGAAACCAGATCGAACCACAGACCACGTCTCTCTGACCTTAGAGAGTCTGGAGCACTCGAGCAAGATGCTGACGTTGTGATCTTCATACACAGAGAGGACCAGTACCAAACTGGTAGGGACTACCCAGAGCTCCTGGGCTTAGCTGAACTTATCATCGGTAAACAACGCAATGGCCCAACCGGTGAAGTCAAGCTGGCCTTCTTGAAAGAATTCACCAGGTTCGAAAACCTGGCCATCGGTACCTAGTACCGAGTTCTGCAGTCCCAAGGCTAAAACCCTTGGGACTTTCGTTTCTCTATGCTAAACTCTTCAAGTATTTGATGTTTCGGAGTGTAGTGTAACGGCTAACATTCCTGTTTTGGGAACAGGCGACTCTGGGTTCGAATCCCAGCACTCCGACAGAGTTTTAAAGGACAATATCTTCTATAAAAGACACTTGGCTTTTTTTATTTTTTTCATCTATATAAACAGTAATTAAATCAAATAGCCACTCATCATCCAGTTCCCCCTCCATAAGAAATGTTTGTATTGCTCTGCTTAGTCTTTTTAGTTTCCATGGATGCATATTATCCTCTGGTCTATATGCATCTTGTGTTTCATGAATAACACTTAAATCTCTAGAAACTGTTTTAACCTCGATAAAATGTAAAGTTTTAGCCTTTTGTGCAACTATGTCCAATTCCCCCCACTTTCTCAAATAATTTCTTTCTATAATTTTAAAGCCTGAATTCTTAAGATAATCACAAGCAATATCCTCCCCTTTTCTGCCAATAATTTGCTTTTGAGTTAATTTGTCGTTTGAATTACCGTTATTCATGAAACTTATATTATTGACTTGGTATTATAAAACAAATGTTTCATAAATAACATATTGATTGATTTCACGTGAAATTAGTAATTGATCAGTAATAAAGACAAAACCAAGAACATGTCTGATTAAAAAACCATTATTTATAAGCCTGAAATTAAAAATCTCGGCAAGAAATTTTGTTGAAAAAGTATTGGTCAAGGACTTGTCCTTAATACACATCTCCACATGTTTATCCACACATTTCATCATAAATTCAATAAATTGCCATGAATAGACTAAAATGGTATGGTTTCTGCAAGCACCCGTAGCTTAATGGATAAAGTAGCGGTCTTCGGAACCGCTGATCTGGGTTCGACTCCTAGCGGGTGCACAAAGTGCGGGGCACTTTGTGCAAGACGGAGCGCGACGGCGCGAGTCCGGGTCGGGCAAATTTTCAATGGAAAATTATGCCTGACCACAAAGAACCCCAAGAATTATACTGGTTTTTATTGAATTTTGTGCGGCTACCGGGAATCGAACCCGGATCTCGTCCTTGGCAAGGACGTGTTCTACCACTAAACCATAACCGCAAATTTAACCAGTGTATAATATAATAAAACTGCTATAAATCAAAATGAAAGGTAAATTCTCTATACTAAAGGAGGTCCAAAATATTGCTCAAAACCTAGAAAATTCTGGATTTGAGGCTTTTTTGGTTGGCGGCTGTGTTAGAGACCTATTAATGGAAAGAGAACCGAAAGACTGGGATATAACTACTAACGCAAAACCTGAGGAAATTATATCTATTTTTCCTAAAACTTTTTATGAAAATACATTCGGAACAGTTGGGGTTGTTTGTGAGAATACAGAAAACCAGAACCTAAAAACTGTTGAGGTTACGCCTTATAGGCTGGAGGGAACATATTCGGACAACAGACACCCGGATAGTGTTATTTTTAGCCAAAAAATTGAAGATGATCTGAAGAGAAGGGATTTTACAGTTAATTCCTTGGCTTACTCTATTTCAAAAGACCAAACCTTAGATTATTTTGGGGGCCAAGATGACATAAAAAATAAAATTATAAGAGCAGTAGGGGATCCAGAGAAACGCTTCACAGAAGATGGTCTTAGAATTCTTAGAGCAATCAGACTTGCCACAGAATTAGATTTTGAGATAGAACAAAAAACAGAGAAGTCTATACTGGAAAATGCTAGTTTATTGAAAAATATATCAAAAGAACGTATTAGAGATGAACTAATAAAAATAATCATGTCTCCAAGACCAATGTATGGTCTGTCTCTAATGAAAAAAACTGGGGTTTTAAGTTTCATCTTACCTGAACTAGAAAAAGCCTTTGGGGTGGAGCAGAACAAGGCTCATTCATTTGATGTAGGAGAACATTTACTTAGATCACTTCAGCATGCCGCAGATAAGAATTACCCATTGGATGTCCGTTTAGCGGCTCTATTTCACGATATTTCCAAACCTGAATCTCGTAGATGGTCAGAAAGTACAAAAACTTGGACTTTCTATGGCCATGAAGTTTTGGGTGCCAGAAACACAAAGAGGATATTGACAAATCTTAGGTTTCCAAATGAAATAGTTGAGAAAGTGACAAAATTAGTCAGATGGCATATGTTTTTCTCTGACACGGAACAAATTTCACTTTCTGCAGTTCGTAGAATGATTGTGAACGTTGGAAAGGAAAATATTTGGGACCTGATGGACTTGAGGGTTTCAGACAGAATAGGAACAGGCAGACCAAAGGAAGATCCTTATAGACTTCGTAAATACCATTCTATGATTGAGGAAGCCCTCAGAGATCCAATTTCAGTCAGTATGTTGAAAATAGATGGTAAAAGATTAATGGAAGTGACAGAGCTAAAAGCTGGACCGAAAATTGGCTTTATTTTACATGCCCTATTAGAGGAAGTGCTAGATGACCCAAGCAAAAACAATGCTGAATATCTGGAAAATATGGCCAAAAATCTATCTAAATTAGAGGACAATGAGATCATAAAGCTTGGCCAGAGTGGAAAGATAAGAAAGGAAGAAGTAGATCAAGGAGAAGTAAAAAAAATAAGAGGGAAACATTGGGTTAAATAAGGTCAATAAAAAACCGCCCAATGATGAATGGCCGTACTAGACAGCACCTCATCATTGAGCGGTTTAAGTGAAAAGAGCATTCCAGCGAAGATACTGTCGGGGGAACAGCATCACGAAACTAAATAAAATAATAGATAAAGTTGGAGATGTGTTGAAGATCCAACAAGACCTAGACCAGAATGACTTCTAATGGGGAAGTTACGTAACTTAAAAAGTACAACTCAAAGAACCGAAACCAAAAAATCAATCCAAAAGTTATAGGACATCAAATCTGGTTCTAAAAATATTTTATGTCTTTTATAAAAGACTGTAAAGGACATTTGCTAAAATAAATGTGGATAAGTTCAAAAAAACTTTATTTTATCGAGATATCTAGCTCTATCGGACAATGGTCAGACCCCAAGACATTTGCATGAATAAGAGATTTTTTGATTTTTGATTTTAATTTTTCCGAAACGAAAAAGTAATCGATCCTCCAGCCAATATTCCTTGCCCTGGCATTTGCGAAGTGACTCCACCAAGTATAGTGACCATTTCCTTTTGTAAATAATCTGAATGTATCAATAAAACCTGCGTCTATCATTTTATCCATTCCTTCTCTTTCTTCTTTTGTGAAACCTTTTTTACCTTCGTTCTCTTTTGGTCGGGCCAAATCATCTCCAGTATGGGCCACATTCAAATCCCCGCAAAATATAACTGGCTTCTTTTTGTTTAGTTTTTCAACATACTTAAGAAAACATGGGTCCCAACCCTTATGGCGTAGGGGAATGCGAGTTAAATCTTCCTTAGCATTCGGAGTATATACATTTACTAAGTAAAAATTCTTGAACTCCATGGCTATAACCCTGCCTTCTGTGTTTGGATCACCATATTTGTCAGAAAGGGAAGCTTTTTTACAAACATCTTCTGGTAAATCCATGGCTACAGATAAAGGTTTTTCCTTTGTAAATATAGCCGTTCCACTATAGCCTTTCCTAACTGCTGAATTCCAATACTCCCCATATTTCGGCAGATCAACTTCATGCTGACTCTTTTCCGACTTGGTCTCCTGGAGACAAAGAATATCTGGATCAAATTTTTCTATAAAAGGCAGAAGTAAGCCCTTTTTGTGAACTGCCCTAATACCGTTTACATTCCAAGAGATAATTTTCATAAAATGATTCTAGCAAATGGTGAGGTAAGACAAAAGGTCAGTTTTTATTGTGAAATTTCTTATGGACATCTCTTAAATGTTTATCGGTAACATGAGTGTAGATTTGAGTGGTAGTGATACTAGAATGGCCCAGGAGGGCTTGTACAGAACGCAAATCTGCGCCGTTTGATAGAAGATCAGTGGCAAAACAATGGCGAATAACATGCGGGGTAACCTTTTTAGGTATACCAGCCCTTATAGCATAGTGTTTAACTATTCTCTCGACCGACCTCTTGGTTAAAGGACCGATTTCTTTTGGTCCAATATTTTTACCCTTTATCTCTCTGCCCGCTTGAACAAAAAGAGCATCATTTAAGTCTTTTCTTTGGTCTAGATAGGCCTTGAGGTACTTTCTGGCATCATCGGATATAAAAACGACACGGACTTTTCCTCCCTTGCCCCTAATGGAAAGCTCATCACTTTTAAGATTTATGTCTCTTGTTAGGGAATATAACTCTGAAACACGTAGACCAGTAGAGAAAAGGAGTTCCAAAATGGCCCTATCTCGCAGGGATTTTATATCGCCACCTTTTGGGGCATTTAAGAGCCTTTCGAGTTCCTCTCTAGTTATTAGGTCAAGCGATCTTTCTGAAACCTTCGCCAACTCTATTCTCTCAGCAGGTAAGGTTTTTACCTCCTGGCGAGCTAGATATTTTAAAAAAGCTCTAAGAGCAATGAGGTAGTAGTTTTGGGTTTTTCTTGAGACAGTTTTTCCGCCATTTCCAACCGGTTGTCTGTTAAGCCAGAGTCTAAACTCTCTGACAGATTTGTCACTTACTTCTTCTGGGTCATCTTTTTTCAAAAAATTCAAAAAAACATCCAAGTAATGGTCGTAATTCTCAATGGTCTTAAGAGATCGGCCCTTTTCTATCTCGATGTATTCGAGAAATTGCCTTTTGAGTTTGCTTAAAGAAGCCACAAATAAATTCTATCACAAAAATATTGTGCGACATGATCGATCCAATCCCGCCCAAATTTAACCTTGCAAAATAAAGAGATTTGTGATATTGTGGCCTCGATGCTTACCAAATCAAAGAAATCCAAGATAATCCAGGATACCAGAGTCCATGACAAGGATACTGGCTCTCCTGAGGTCCAGATAGCTCTTTTGAGCAAGAGGATTGATGAGCTAGCTTCCCATTTAAAGAAGAATGCAAAGGATAACCACTCAAGAAGGGGACTTTTGCAGATGGTGGCTGATAGAAAGGCTCATATGAAGTATTTGGAGAAGAAAAACCCAAAGAGATACAACGCTTTGGTCAAAAAGATTGGTTTAAAGAAATAAACCTCTTTCTTTGATTGTTTTATTTTTAATAAGATAAAATTGATAGTCGGGTAAGCAAATTTTTACAAAAGTTTTTTAAAATTTAATATAAATGAGT